>NZ_JAFMPV010000005.1:2500-291577 GCF_049132105.1 Pseudomonas sp. NFX15 | reverse complement strand
TTCTTGACGACCATAGAGCGTTGGAACCACCTGATCCCATCCCGAACTCAGCAGTGAAACGATGCATCGCCGATGGTAGTGTGGGGTTTCCCCATGTGAGAGTAGGTCATCGTCAAGATTAAATTCCAAAACCCCAATTGCGAAAGCAGTTGGGGTTTTGTTTTTGCGCGCAGAAAAGCCAAGGCAACTGCTTTTCTATGCAATCGCTCGGCGCGTGGCTATCATGCGGGCCTGATTGTGAGGCGAGACCTGCATGCTGACGTTGTTAAAGCTACTTAAAGATGGCCGGTTCCATTCGGGGCAAACATTGGGCGCTGCCCTGGGCGTCAGCCGTAGTGCTGTATGGAAACAGCTTCAGCATCTAGAAGCTGAGCTGGGTTTGTCTATTCATAAGGTTCGGGGTCGTGGCTATCAATTGTCCACGCCATTAGCGCTGCTCGATCCTTCCGAAATTCGCGCTAAAGCGCTTTCTTGCGACTGGCCTGTCCAGGTTTACGATTCAATTGACTCCACGAATGCTGAAGCACTGCGTGCCATAGAGCAGGGGCAGGCTGCTCCTTTTCTTGTGCTTGCGGAGCGGCAGACGGCTGGGCGCGGTCGGCGCGGTCGCAAGTGGGTCAGCCCTTTTGCGGAAAACGTCTATTACAGCCTGGTACTGCGCATTGAAGGTGGGATGCGCCAGTTGGAGGGCTTGAGTCTTGTCGTTGGGCTGGCTGTGCTGCAAACGTTACGAGAGCTCGGAATCGCAACTGCTGGGTTGAAGTGGCCCAACGACGTCCTTGTGGGTCAGAAAAAGATTGCTGGAATACTGCTCGAACTCGTCGGTGATCCCGCAGACGTATGCCATGTGGTTCTGGGCGTTGGGATGAATGTGAACATGCAGTCCACTGACGAAGTGGATCAGCAGTGGACATCGATGCGGCTCGAATCAGGCAAAATGTTTGATCGCAACCAATTGGTCGCTGTGTTGAGCGAGATGCTGCAGCGATACCTGGCGCGTCACCAGGCAGATGGTTTTTTGGCCATCCAGGCAGAGTGGGAGCAGAATCATCTGTGGCAAGGGCGCAATGTGTCTTTGATAGCCGGGGTCAATCAGATTGATGGTGAGGTGCTAGGTATTGATGGTCAGGGCGCCTTGCGTCTGAAGGTGGATGGTGTGGAGAAAGTCTTCAGTGGTGGTGAGTTGAGCCTGAGGTTGCGTGATGATTCTTGAGCTCGATTGTGGGAACAGTTTCATCAAGTGGCGTGTGTTGGCTGTTAATGCTGGCCGGACATTGGGTGAGGGCGTCGTAGATTCCAGCCTTGCGCTGCTCGAGGGCTTGGGAGGTGTCGGCGGGCTCGCTCTCACGTTTTGCCGGCTGGTCAGTGTCAGGACAGCGGAGGAAACTGGCACGTTGACCTCGTTGCTCAGCGATACCTTTAATGTGCCGGTTGTCTGTGCAGCGCCTGCGCGGGAAATGTCAGGCGTTCGCAATGGGTATGAGGAGTTTGAGCGGCTGGGTCTGGATCGGTGGCTGGCAATGCTTGGAGGCTTTCATCTGGCGTCGGGTGCATGTCTGGTGCTCGATTTCGGGACGGCCGTGACTGCCGACTTTATCGCTGCGGATGGAGAGCACCTGGGCGGTTTCATCTGTCCGGGAATGCCGTTGATGCGCAACCAGTTGCGCACCCACACACGCAAGATTCGTTATGGGGACCTGGCGGCCGAGCAAGCGCTGGAAAGTCTTGTTCCGGGTCGGGCAACAGTCGAGGCGGTCGAGCGCGGCTGTTTGCTGATGTTGCATGGTTTCGTACTGACCCAGCTCGAATTGGCGCGCAGTTACTGGGGGGAAGACTTTGCGGTATTCCTCACTGGGGGGGATGCAGGCTTGGTGTCTGAGGTCGTACCCCGGGCCAGGGTGGTTCCGGACTTGGTGTTTATCGGATTGGCCATGGCCTGTCCTGTGTCCTGAGGTTTTTATGCGTTGGTTGTTTCTGCTGCTGCTTGTCCTCAACGGCTTCTACTATATCTGGCATCAACAAGAAGCGCCTATGCGCGCGAAGGATGTCACGCCTTTGAGTCTGTATCGTGGGCCTCAACAAGATATCCGCTTGTTAAGTGAGGCGAATGATGTGGCAAAGGATAGGGCAAAGCCTGCGTCGACAGACAGCGGCTGCCTTTATCTAGGCGGGTACACGCGACAGGACGCTGCACAGGCGGTTGAGCGGCGATTGAGCGGGATGGAGGTCAAGTATCAGTCCCTGCCGAAAGCTGCTTCAGAAGGTGCGGGATACTGGGTGCGTATTGCACCCGAAAGCCGGCGCTGGCTGGACGATCTGCAGCTGCAAAACCTTTCTAAAGAATTCAATGAGTTAAAACATAAAATAATGCCGTGCGAGGGGGTTGCACCCTTCGAATAGTTTGCATAGAATGGCGCCCGCTCCACAGCGAACACCGGAAACGGTTAGCGAAGTGAAGCGAGGTCAATGCAGCTAACCTCAGGTTTTTAATGAGAAAAATGCTTGACAGAAGGCTGGCATGATGTAGAATGCCGGCTCGCTTAGGAGGGGTTCCCGAGCGGCCAAAGGGATCAGACTGTAAATCTGACGTCTACGACTTCGAAGGTTCGAATCCTTCCCCCTCCACCATTTTAGCGAGAGCTGTAAGCCTCGCGGGTATAGTTTAGTGGTAGAACCTCAGCCTTCCAAGCTGATGATGCGGGTTCGATTCCCGCTACCCGCTCCAAGTTTACGGGTTTTGCGCAGTGTTACGCTCTTGTAGCTCAGTTGGTAGAGCACACCCTTGGTAAGGGTGAGGTCAGCGGTTCAAATCCGCTCAAGAGCTCCATACAAAAGGCAGATATGAAAATATCTGCCTTTGTTTTAGGCGGTGCGGTTGCTTCGCGTAATGCTCGCGAATGCGTTCGACCTGGTGCTAAGGCCAGGTTTGCCTAGTAAAGAGTTGTAAAGTCTTTTTCAGGTCTGCATAATGGTCGGCCTGATTTTGTTTTAGGTCAGTAGCTCAATTGGCAGAGCGACGGTCTCCAAAACCGTAGGTTGGGGGTTCGATTCCCTCCTGACCTGCCAGATTCACTCGGTGTGTCTGGCTTTCTTTTCACAGGATCTTCATAGATGACTCCTAAAGCTGAAGCTCAAGGCTCTCGTTTCGACCTCCTCAAGTGGCTTGTAGTAGTCGCTCTGGTGGTTGTTGGCGTTGTTGGCAATCAGTACTTTTCTGCTTCGCCGATCCTGTACCGTGTACTCGCATTGCTTGCCATTGCTGCTGTAGCTGCCTTTGTAGGCCTGCAGACGGTCAAGGGCAAGTCTTTCTTTGTACTGGTTAAGGAAGCGCGTACCGAGATTCGTAAAGTCGTGTGGCCAACTCGCCAAGAAACCACGCAGACCACCCTGATTGTGGTGGCTGTTGTCCTGGTTATGGCGTTGCTGTTGTGGGGGCTCGATTCCCTGCTCGGTTGGCTTGTTTCCTTGATTGTCGGCTAAGGGTGTCCCGTGGCTAAGCGTTGGTATGTTGTGCATGCTTACTCCGGTTACGAGAAGCATGTAATGCGCTCGCTGATCGAGCGCGTAAAGCTGGCCGGTATGGAAGATGGCTTCGGCGAGATTCTGGTTCCCACTGAAGAAGTGGTTGAAATGCGCAATGGCCAGAAGCGCAAAAGCGAACGCAAATTCTTCCCTGGCTATGTGCTGGTGCAGATGGATATGAACGAGGGTACTTGGCACTTGGTCAAGGATACGCCTCGGGTGATGGGTTTCATCGGCGGTACTGCCGATAAGCCTGCGCCAATCACTGATAAAGAAGCAGAAGCGATTCTGCGCCGCGTTGCCGATGGTAGCGACAAGCCGAAGCCGAAGACGTTGTTCGAGCCGGGCGAGTCGGTACGTGTCAACGATGGTCCGTTTGCGGACTTTACCGGTGTTGTTGAAGAAGTTAACTACGAAAAGAGCCGGATCCAGGTCGCAGTGCTCATTTTCGGTCGCTCTACTCCGGTGGAGCTCGAGTTCAGCCAGGTCGAAAAGGTCTAGTTGAACAAAAATCCCAACCCCGCAGCCGTAGGCTGTGGGGTTTTGTCGTCACTGGGATAAACGCGCAAGTAACCGGGGAGCCTCTCGAGGCGTTCGAACCCGTAATTGGAGTGCCTCATGGCCAAGAAGATTACCGCTTACATCAAGCTGCAAGTGAAGGCCGCTCAGGCTAACCCAAGCCCACCTGTTGGTCCTGCTCTGGGTCAGCACGGCGTGAACATCATGGAATTCTGCAAGGCTTTCAACGCCCGTACTCAGGGTCTTGAGCCAGGTCTGCCGACTCCAGTGATCATCACTGTCTACAGCGACCGTAGCTTCACTTTCGAAACCAAATCCACCCCTGCTTCGGTTCTGCTGAAGAAGGCGGCCGGTCTGACCAGCGGTTCCGCTCGTCCGAACACCGTTAAGGTTGGCACCGTAACTCGTGCTCAGCTGGAAGAAATCGCGAAAACCAAAAACGCGGATCTGACTGCAGCTGATATGGAAGCAGCCGTGCGTACCATCGCCGGTTCTGCTCGTAGCATGGGCCTTAACGTGGAGGGTGTGTAATGGCTAAGCTGACCAAGCGTCAAAAGGCTATCGCCGGCAAAATCGAAGCAGGCAAGGCCTACAATTTTGTAGACGCCGCTGCCCTGCTGGCCGAGCTGTCGACTGTCAAGTTCAGCGAGTCGTTCGACGTAGCTGTAAACCTGGGTGTTGACCCGCGTAAATCCGACCAGGTCGTTCGTAGCGCTACTGTGCTGCCACACGGCACTGGCAAGACCGTTCGCGTTGCTGTGTTCACCCAGGGTCCAGCTGCTGAGGCCGCTCTGGCTGCCGGCGCTGACCGCGTAGGTATGGACGACCTGGCTGCCGAAATGAAAGGCGGCGATTTGAACTATGACGTAGTGATCGCATCCCCGGATGCAATGCGCGTTGTAGGTCAGTTGGGTCAGATCCTCGGTCCACGTGGCCTGATGCCTAACCCTAAAGTCGGCACCGTAACGCCAGACGTAGCTACCGCGGTTAAAAACGCCAAGGCTGGTCAGGTTCGTTATCGCACCGACAAAAACGGCATCATCCACACTTCCGTTGGCAAGATCGGTTTCGACGCCGTCAAGCTGAAGGAAAACGTTGAAGCCCTGATCGCTGACCTGAAGCGTATCAAACCAGCTTCCTCGAAAGGCATTTACGTCAAGCGCGTTACCCTGAGCACCACTATGGGCCCAGGTCTGGTCATCGACCAAAGCTCGCTCGACGCGTAAGACACCGATTGGCGCAAGCGATTGCGCCAATTGAAAAATTGGGGTCCCTGCCTGGCGGGGGCTATCCAAGACCGTAGGCGACGCAAGTCTTAAACCACAAGCCTACGCAGATGGTGCTCCCGGTTCCTTACCGAATCAGACACCAAAACGACATCCGGTTTCGACCAGATGAAACGGTAACAAGCAGGAGTTAAACCCGTGGCAATTAAACTCGAAGACAAGAAGGCCATCGTCGCTGAAGTCAACGAGGCTGCCAAAGTCGCTCTGTCCGCTGTCGTGGCTGATGCCCGTGGCGTAACAGTAGGCGCGATGACCGGACTCCGTAAAGAGGCTCGTGAAGCTGGCGTTTACGTACGTGTTGTACGTAACACCCTGCTCAAGCGCGCAGTTGCTGACACTGAATTCAGTGTCCTCAACGACGTGTTCACTGGCCCTACCCTGATTGCGTTCTCCAAAGAACATCCAGGCGCTGCTGCCCGGATCTTCAAGGAATTCGCAAAGGGTCAGGACAAGTTCGAGATCAAGGCAGCTGCGTTCGAGGGCAAGTTCCTCGCAGCTAACCAAATCGACGTACTGGCAACTCTGCCGACCCGTGACGAAGCAATTTCTCAGCTGATGAGCGTGATTCAAGGCGCTACCAGCAAATTGGCTCGTACCCTGGCGGCAATTCGCGACCAGAAAGAAGCTGTCGCAGCCTAAGGCTCGTCAACTTCTCGCGTTTTTTGTTTTTTTCGATGGTCGCGTAGGCCGTCCCCAATATCAGGAATTAGATTCATGTCTATCTCTCAAGACGATATCCTCAACGCCGTAGCTGAAATGTCGGTTATTCAGGTTGTTGAGCTGATCAAAGCTTTCGAAGAAAAATTCGGCGTTACCGCTGCTGCTGCATCGGCTGGTCCAGCTGCTGCTGCCGCTGTTGTTGAAGAGCAAACCGAATTCAACGTCATGCTGACCGAAGCTGGCGAGAAGAAAGTTAACGTGATCAAGGCTGTACGTGAACTGACCGGTCTGGGCTTGAAAGAAGCCAAGGCTGTAGTTGACGGCGCACCTGCCATGGTTCTGGAAGCTGTTGCCAAAGACGCAGCTGACAAAGCCAAGGCAGCTCTGGAAGAAGCAGGCGCTAAAGTCGAGCTGAAGTAAGCATCGACTTTGCTCCTCCAGCCCGAGCGTTAAGCGACAGGCTGATGGCTGGTGGCTCTTGCCACCGGCCTTTTTCCGTTATTGGCAGCCGACTCGGTCGGCGCCGATAACGTGCTGTAACCACCCGATGCGGTGGCGCAAACCATGGGGTTTGCACGATTTTCTGGCTGCTCCCGTCGGGAGGGGCCAAACAAGCAGGTGACCAAGCTGGGGAACGCTGATGGCTTACTCATATACTGAGAAAAAACGTATCCGCAAGGACTTTAGCAAGTTGCCGGACGTCATGGATGTGCCGTACCTCCTGGCCATCCAGCTGGATTCGTATCGTGAATTCTTGCAAGCGGGAGCGACTAAAGATCAGTTCCGCGACGTGGGCCTGCATGCGGCCTTCAAATCCGTTTTCCCGATCATCAGCTACTCCGGCAATGCTGCGCTGGAGTACGTCGGATATCGTCTGGGCGAACCGGCATTTGATGTCAAAGAATGCGTATTGCGCGGTGTAACTTACGCCGTACCTTTGCGGGTAAAAGTGCGCCTGATCATTTTCGACAAAGAATCGTCGAACAAAGCGATCAAGGACATCAAAGAGCAAGAAGTCTACATGGGCGAAATTCCCCTGATGACTGAAAACGGTACCTTCGTAATCAACGGTACCGAGCGTGTAATCGTTTCCCAGCTGCACCGTTCCCCGGGCGTGTTCTTCGACCACGACCGTGGCAAGACGCACAGCTCCGGTAAACTGCTGTACTCCGCACGCATCATTCCTTACCGCGGTTCGTGGCTGGACTTCGAGTTCGACCCGAAAGACTGCGTATTCGTGCGTATCGACCGTCGTCGCAAGCTGCCTGCATCGGTACTGCTGCGCGCGCTGGGCTATACCACTGAAGAAGTGCTGGACGCGTTCTATACCACCAACGTATTCCATGTGAAGGGCGAGACCCTGAGCCTGGAGCTGGTGCCTCAGCGCCTGCGTGGTGAAATTGCAGTCCTGGATATCCAGGATGACAAAGGCAAGGTTATTGTCGAGCAGGGTCGTCGTATCACCGCTCGCCACATCAACCAGCTGGAAAAAGCCGGGATCAAAGAGCTGGATGTGCCACTGGACTACGTCCTGGGTCGCACAACCGCCAAGGTCATCGTGCACCCGGCAACCGGCGAAATCCTGGCAGAGTGCAACACCGAGCTGAACACCGAGATCCTGGCCAAAATCGCCAAGGCTCAGGTTGTTCGCATCGAAACTCTGTACACCAACGATATCGACTGCGGTCCGTTCGTCTCCGACACTCTGAAGATCGACTCCACCAGCAACCAATTGGAAGCGCTGGTCGAGATCTATCGCATGATGCGTCCTGGCGAGCCGCCAACCAAAGACGCTGCCGAGACCCTGTTCAATAACCTGTTCTTCAGCCCTGAGCGCTATGACCTGTCTGCGGTCGGCCGGATGAAGTTCAACCGTCGTATCGGTCGCACCGAGATCGAAGGTTCGGGCGTGCTGTGCAAGGAAGACATCGTCGCGGTACTGAAGACCCTGGTCGACATCCGTAACGGTAAAGGCATCGTCGATGACATCGACCACCTGGGTAACCGTCGTGTTCGCTGCGTAGGCGAAATGGCCGAGAACCAGTTCCGCGTTGGCCTGGTACGTGTTGAACGTGCGGTCAAAGAGCGTCTGTCGATGGCAGAAAGCGAAGGCCTGATGCCGCAAGACCTGATCAACGCCAAGCCAGTGGCTGCGGCGGTGAAAGAGTTCTTCGGTTCCAGCCAGCTGTCGCAGTTCATGGACCAGAACAACCCGCTGTCCGAGATCACCCACAAGCGTCGTGTCTCTGCACTCGGCCCTGGTGGTTTGACTCGTGAGCGTGCCGGCTTTGAAGTTCGTGACGTACACCCGACGCACTACGGTCGTGTTTGCCCGATCGAAACGCCGGAAGGTCCGAACATCGGTCTGATCAACTCCCTGGCTGCCTATGCGCGCACCAACCAGTACGGCTTCCTCGAGAGCCCGTACCGTGTGGTGAAAGACGCTCTGGTCACCGACGAGATCGTGTTCCTGTCCGCCATCGAAGAGGCCGATCATGTGATCGCTCAGGCTTCGGCCACGATGAACGACAAGAAAGTCCTGATCGACGAGCTGGTAGCTGTTCGTCACTTGAACGAATTCACCGTCAAGGCGCCGGAAGACGTCACCTTGATGGACGTATCGCCGAAGCAGGTAGTTTCGGTTGCTGCGTCGCTGATTCCGTTCCTCGAGCACGACGACGCCAACCGTGCGTTGATGGGTTCGAACATGCAGCGTCAAGCTGTACCGACCCTGCGCGCTGACAAGCCGCTGGTAGGTACCGGCATGGAGCGTAACGTAGCCCGTGACTCCGGCGTTTGCGTCGTGGCTCGTCGTGGCGGCGTGATCGACTCTGTCGACGCCAGCCGTATCGTGGTTCGTGTTGCCGATGACGAAGTTGAAACCGGTGAAGCCGGTGTCGACATCTACAACCTGACCAAATACACCCGCTCCAACCAGAACACCTGCATCAACCAGCGTCCGCTGGTGCGAAAAGGTGATCGGGTTCAGCGTAGCGACATCATGGCCGACGGTCCGTCCACCGACATGGGTGAACTGGCTCTGGGTCAGAACATGCGCATCGCGTTCATGGCATGGAACGGCTTCAACTTCGAAGACTCCATCTGCCTGTCCGAGCGTGTGGTTCAGGAAGACCGCTTCACCACGATCCACATCCAGGAACTGACCTGTGTGGCCCGTGACACCAAGCTTGGCCCAGAGGAAATCACTGCGGACATCCCGAACGTGGGTGAAGCTGCACTGAACAAGCTGGACGAAGCCGGTATCGTTTACGTAGGTGCTGAAGTTGGCGCAGGCGACATCCTGGTCGGTAAGGTCACTCCGAAAGGCGAGACCCAACTGACTCCGGAAGAAAAACTGCTGCGTGCAATCTTCGGTGAAAAAGCCAGCGACGTTAAAGACACTTCCTTGCGTGTACCGACCGGAACCAAAGGTACTGTCATCGACGTACAGGTCTTCACCCGCGACGGCGTAGAGCGTGACGCTCGTGCACTGTCGATCGAGAAGTCCCAGCTGGACGAGATCCGCAAGGATCTGAACGAAGAGTTCCGCATCGTCGAAGGCGCTACTTTCGAACGTCTGCGCTCCGCACTGGTCGGCCACAAAGCCGAAGGCGGCGCCGGTCTGAAGAAAGGCCAGGACATCACCGACGAAGTACTCGACGGTCTTGAGCACGGCCAGTGGTTCAAACTGCGCATGGCTGAAGATGCTCTGAACGAGCAGCTCGAGAAGGCTCAGGCCTACATCGTTGATCGTCGCCGTCTGCTGGACGACAAGTTCGAAGACAAGAAGCGCAAACTGCAGCAGGGCGATGACCTGGCTCCAGGCGTGCTGAAAATCGTCAAGGTTTACCTGGCAATCCGTCGTCGCATCCAGCCGGGCGACAAGATGGCCGGTCGTCACGGTAACAAGGGTGTGGTCTCGGTGATCATGCCGGTTGAAGACATGCCGCACGATGCCAATGGCACCCCGGTCGACGTCGTCCTCAACCCGTTGGGCGTACCTTCGCGTATGAACGTCGGTCAGATCCTTGAAACCCACCTGGGCCTCGCGGCCAAAGGTCTGGGCGAGAAGATCAACCGCATGATTGAAGAGCAGCGCAAGGTTGCCGAGCTGCGTAAATTCCTGCACGAGATCTACAACGAGATCGGCGGTCGTCAGGAAAGCCTCGATGACTTCTCGGACCAGGAAATCCTGGACCTGGCTCAAAACCTGCGTGGCGGCGTTCCAATGGCCACTCCAGTGTTCGACGGTGCCAAGGAAAGCGAAATCAAGGCCATGCTGAAACTGGCAGACCTGCCAGAAAGCGGCCAGATGCAGCTGACTGACGGTCGTACCGGCAACAAGTTCGAGCGCCCGGTTACCGTTGGCTACATGTACATGCTGAAGCTGAACCACTTGGTAGACGACAAGATGCACGCTCGTTCTACCGGTTCGTACAGCCTGGTTACCCAGCAGCCGCTGGGTGGTAAGGCGCAGTTCGGTGGTCAGCGTTTCGGGGAGATGGAGGTCTGGGCACTGGAAGCATACGGTGCCGCTTACACTCTGCAAGAAATGCTCACAGTGAAGTCGGACGATGTGAACGGCCGTACCAAGATGTACAAAAACATCGTGGATGGCGATCACCGTATGGAGCCGGGCATGCCCGAGTCCTTCAACGTGTTGATCAAGGAAATTCGTTCCCTCGGCATCGATATCGATCTGGAAACCGAATAACACGTGACGCGAATCGAGAGCGGGGCAGGATTGCCCGCTCTCTGCTCCGCCAGGAGGAAAGGCCTTGAAAGACCTACTGAATTTGCTGAAAAACCAGGGTCAAGTCGAAGAGTTCGACGCCATCCGTATCGGATTGGCATCGCCTGAGATGATCCGTTCGTGGTCGTTCGGTGAAGTTAAAAAGCCGGAAACCATCAACTACCGTACGTTCAAACCTGAGCGTGACGGCCTGTTCTGCGCCAAGATCTTTGGCCCGGTAAAGGATTACGAGTGCCTGTGCGGTAAGTACAAGCGCTTGAAGCACCGTGGTGTGATCTGCGAGAAGTGCGGCGTTGAAGTCGCGCTGGCAAAAGTTCGTCGTGAGCGCATGGCGCACATCGAACTGGCCTCGCCAGTTGCCCACATCTGGTTCCTGAAATCGCTGCCGTCCCGTATCGGCTTGCTGATGGACATGACCCTGCGTGATATCGAACGCGTTCTCTACTTCGAGAGCTACGTCGTTATCGATCCAGGCATGACCACCCTTGAAAAAGGTCAGCTGCTCAACGACGAGCAGTATTTCGAAGCGCTGGAAGAGTTCGGCGATGATTTCGATGCCCGCATGGGTGCCGAAGCTGTCCGCGAACTGCTGCACGCTATCGACCTGGAACACGAGATTGGCCGTCTGCGTGAAGAAATTCCGCAAACCAACTCCGAAACCAAGATCAAGAAGCTGTCCAAGCGTCTGAAGTTGATGGAAGCCTTCCAGGGTTCCGGCAACCTGCCAGAGTGGATGGTGCTGACCGTTCTGCCGGTTCTGCCGCCAGATCTGCGTCCACTGGTCCCGCTGGATGGCGGTCGCTTCGCGACTTCCGACCTCAACGATCTGTATCGTCGAGTGATCAACCGTAACAACCGTTTGAAGCGCCTGCTGGATCTGTCCGCTCCGGACATCATCGTGCGCAACGAAAAACGTATGTTGCAGGAAGCTGTCGATGCACTGCTCGACAACGGTCGTCGTGGCCGCGCTATCACCGGTTCGAACAAGCGTCCTCTGAAATCCCTGGCTGACATGATCAAGGGTAAGCAGGGTCGTTTCCGTCAGAACTTGCTCGGTAAGCGTGTTGACTACTCTGGCCGTTCGGTAATTACCGTAGGTCCGACCCTGCGTCTGCACCAGTGCGGTCTGCCGAAGAAAATGGCTCTCGAGCTGTTCAAGCCGTTCATTTTCGGCAAGCTGGAAATGCGTGGTCTTGCTACCACCATCAAAGCTGCCAAAAAGATGGTCGAGCGCGAACTGCCGGAAGTTTGGGACGTTCTCGCTGAAGTGATTCGCGAACACCCGGTACTTCTCAACCGTGCACCGACCCTTCACCGTCTGGGTATCCAGGCGTTTGAACCGGTATTGATCGAAGGTAAGGCTATCCAGCTGCACCCTCTGGTCTGCGCCGCGTACAACGCCGACTTCGACGGCGACCAAATGGCCGTGCACGTACCGCTGACGCTGGAAGCCCAGCTCGAAGCGCGTGCGTTGATGATGTCGACCAACAACATTCTGTCGCCAGCCAACGGTGAGCCAATCATCGTTCCGTCGCAGGACGTTGTATTGGGTCTGTACTACATGACTCGCGAAGCGATCAACGCCAAGGGCGAAGGTCGTGTGTTCGCGGATCTGCAGGAAGTTGACCGTGTGTTCCGTGCCGGCGAAGCCGCACTGCACGCCAAGGTCAAGGTGCGGATCAACGAAACCGTCAACGACCGTGATGGCGGCAGCGTGAGCAACACTCGTATTGTCGACACAACTGTCGGCCGTGCTCTGTTGTTCCAGGTTGTGCCAAAAGGTCTGTCGTACGACGTCGTCAACCTGCCGATGAAGAAAAAGGCGATCTCCAAGCTGATCAACCAGTGCTATCGCGTGGTTGGTTTGAAAGAGACTGTGATCTTCGCTGACCAGTTGATGTACACCGGTTTTGCTTATTCGACCATTTCCGGCGTTTCCATTGGTGTTAACGACTTCGTTATCCCGGATGAAAAAGCCCGCATCATCAATGCTGCTACTGATGAAGTGAAAGAGATCGAGAGCCAGTACGCCTCCGGCCTGGTAACCCAGGGCGAGAAGTACAACAAAGTGATCGACCTTTGGTCCAAGGCGAACGACGAAGTTTCCAAGGCGATGATGGCCAACCTCTCGAAAGAGAAAGTCATCGACCGTCATGGCGTCGAAGTCGACCAGGAATCCTTCAACTCGATGTACATGATGGCTGACTCGGGTGCGCGGGGTTCCGCAGCACAGATTCGTCAGCTGGCCGGTATGCGTGGCCTGATGGCCAAGCCGGACGGTTCCATCATTGAAACGCCGATTACTGCGAACTTCCGTGAAGGTTTGAGCGTACTTCAGTACTTCATCTCCACTCACGGTGCTCGTAAGGGTCTTGCGGATACCGCGTTGAAAACGGCTAACTCCGGTTACCTGACTCGTCGTCTGGTAGACGTTGCACAAGATCTGGTTGTAACCGAGATCGATTGCGGCACCGAACACGGTCTGCTGATGACTCCGCACATTGAAGGCGGTGACGTTGTAGAACCGTTGGGTGAGCGCGTATTGGGTCGTGTTATCGCCCGTGACGTATTCAAGCCAGGTACCGAGGACGTCATCGTTCCTGCCGGCACCCTGGTAGACGAGAAGTGGGTCGAGTTTATCGAGCTCAACAGCATCGACGAAGTGATCGTGCGTTCGCCGATCAGCTGCGAAACCCGCTTCGGCATTTGCGCCAAGTGCTACGGCCGTGACCTGGCTCGTGGTCACCAGGTGAACATCGGTGAAGCGGTCGGCGTTATCGCTGCCCAGTCCATCGGTGAGCCGGGTACCCAGCTGACGATGCGTACGTTCCACATCGGTGGTGCGGCAAGCCGGACCTCCGCGGCCGACAGCGTTCAGGTGAAGAATGGCGGTACCGTCCGTCTGCATAACCTGAAGCACGTTGAGCGAGTGGATGGTTGCCTGGTGGCCGTGTCCCGTTCCGGTGAGCTGGCCATCGCTGATGACTTCGGTCGTGAGCGTGAGCGTTACAAGCTGCCGTACGGTGCCGTGATTTCGGTTAAAGAGGGTGACAAGGTCGACGCTGGCGCAATCGTGGCCAAGTGGGATCCGCACACTCACCCGATCGTTACCGAAATGAAAGGTACCGTGACCTACGTGGGCATGGAAGAAGGCATCACGATCAAGCGTCAGACTGACGAATTGACCGGTATGACCAACATTGAAGTACTCGACGCCAAAGATCGTCCAGCTGCCGGTAAGGACATTCGTCCTGCCGTTAAGATGGTCGACGACAACGGCAAGGATCTGTTGCTGCCAGGCACTGACGTTATCGCTCAGTACTTCCTGCCAGCCAACGCCCTGGTCGGTGTAGCGGACGGCGCGAAGATTGCGATCGGTGATGTTATCGCTCGTATCCCGCAAGAAACTTCGAAGACCCGTGACATCACCGGTGGTCTGCCGCGTGTTGCCGACTTGTTCGAAGCCCGTCGTCCGAAAGAAGCGTCGATTCTGGCTGAAGTCAGCGGCACCATCGCGTTCGGTAAAGAGACCAAGGGCAAGCGCCGTCTGGTTATCACCCCGAACGACGGTAGCGATCCGTATGAAGAGCTGATTCCGAAGTGGCGTCACCTGAACGTGTTCGAAGGCGAACAGGTAAACCGCGGCGAAGTTATCTCCGACGGTCCAAGCGATCCACACGACATCCTGCGTCTGCTGGGTGTGAGTGCGCTGGCCAAGTACATCGTTAACGAGATCCAGGACGTTTACCGTCTGCAAGGCGTGAAGATCAACGACAAGCACATCGAGACCATCCTGCGTCAGATGCTGCGTAAAGTTGAAATCGCTGAATCCGGCGATTCCAGTTTCATCAAGGGCGACCAGATGGAATTGACTCACGTATTGGTAGAGAACGAGCGTTTGAGCGGCGAAGACAAATTTGTCTCCAAGTTCACTCGCGTTCTGCTGGGTATCACCAAGGCGTCGTTGTCCACCGAATCGTTCATCTCGGCGGCTTCCTTCCAGGAAACCACTCGCGTACTGACCGAAGCGGCGGTAACCGGCAAGCGCGATTACCTGCGCGGCCTGAAAGAAAACGTGGTCGTGGGTCGTCTGATCCCGGCTGGTACCGGTCTGGCTTATCACAGCGAGCGCAAGCGTCGCCGTGATGCTGACAAACCGTTGCGCGTAAGCGCCAGTGAAGTGGAAGCTGCACTGACCGAAGCGCTGAACTCGAGCGGTAACTGAGTTCTGCGGTAAATGAGCTGAGGCCCTGATCGCTCCGTTCGTCGAATCGAGACATATTGTCAAGGTTCGATGGGCGGAGAGGTCGGGGCCTTGCCTTGACTGGGGGCAAGATCCTCTTTAGACTCTTGATCCCCTAAATTTGGCGGGAATTCGTTCCTGCCATTTTGCTTTTCTTGCAAGACAATAGCGTCGCAAGACAACAGTGGAGCTAGTAGATGGCAACTATCAACCAGCTGGTACGTCAGCCGCGTAAGCGTATCGTCGAGAAATCCGACGTACCTGCGCTGCAGAACTGCCCGCAACGTCGTGGCGTGTGCACCCGTGTGTACACCACCACGCCGAAAAAACCTAACTCGGCACTGCGTAAAGTATGCCGTGTGCGTCTGACCAACGGTTTCGAGGTTTCCTCGTACATCGGCGGTGAAGGCCACAACCTGCAAGAGCACAGCGTGGTACTGATCCGCGGCGGTCGTGTAAAAGACTTGCCAGGTGTTCGTTACCACACCGTCCGCGGTTCGTTGGATACTTCCGGTGTTAAAGGTCGTAACCAGGGTCGTTCGAAGTACGGTACCAAGCGTCCGAAGTAATCGGCCGTTTTGCAGTTATTCATTTTATTGAGTCGATAAGAGTAAGGTCGGGCACGCATCCATTGGAGCTGTCCCGGGCTAACCTGAAGACCGTTTGAGGGCTTATCAATGCCAAGACGTCGCGTAGCAGCCAAGCGTGAGATTCTGGACGATCCGAAATACGGAAGCCAAATCCTCGCCAAATTCATGAACCACGTAATGGAAAGCGGCAAGAAAGCCGTTGCCGAGCGTATCGTTTATGGTGCCCTGGATACCGTGAAGGCTCGTAAGGCCGGCACCGATCCCCTGGAACTCTTCGAAAAAGCACTCGACGCCATCGCTCCGCTGGTCGAAGTGAAGTCGCGCCGCGTTGGTGGTGCTACTTACCAGGTTCCGGTCGAGGTTCGTCCTTCCCGTCGTAACGCCCTGGCAATGCGCTGGTTGGTAGACTTCGCCCGCAAGCGTGGCGAGAAGTCTATGGCTCTGCGTTTGGCTGGCGAACTGCTGGATGCCGCCGAAGGTAAAGGTGCTGCTGTTAAGAAGCGTGAAGACGTGCACCGTATGGCTGAAGCTAACAAAGCTTTCTCGCACTACCGCTTCTAATTTTAGCGTCACTCAATTTGCGAGGGCTTTATGGCTCGTACTACACCGATTAATCGCTACCGTAACATTGGTATCGTTGCTCACGTGGATGCTGGTAAAACCACCACCACCGAGCGCGTCCTTTTTTACACTGGCAAAAGTCACAAGATGGGCGAAGTGCATGACGGCGCTGCGACCACTGACTGGATGGTTCAGGAGCAGGAGCGTGGTATTACCATTACTTCTGCTGCCATTACCGCCTTCTGGCAGGGTTCGGCCAAGCAGCACAAAGACCAGTACCGCTTCAACGTCATCGATACCCCGGGTCACGTAGACTTCACCATTGAAGTTGAACGTTCCCTGCGTGTACTCGACGGCGCTGTCGTTGTGTTCTGCGGCACGTCCGGCGTTGAGCCTCAGTCCGAAACCGTATGGCGTCAAGCCAACAAGTACGGTGTTCCACGTATCGTTTACGTGAACAAGATGGACCGTGCCGGCGCGAACTTCCTGCGCGTGATCGCTCAGATCAAGCAGCGTCTGGGTCACACTCCGGTGCCGATCCAGTTGGCAATCGGTTCCGAAGACAACTTCCAGGGTCAGATCGATCTGATGACCATGGAAGCCGTTTATTGGAACGATGCTGACAAGGGCATGACTCCACGTCGCGAAGCTATCCCTGCTGAACTGCAGGAACTGGCTGAAGAGTGGCGCAACAACATGGTTGAGGCTGCGGCTGAAGCCAGCGAAGAGCTGATGAACAAGTACCTCGAGGGCGAAGAGCTCACCATCGAGGAAATCAAGGCCGCTCTGCGTCAGCGTACTATCGCTGGTGAGATCGTTCTGGCTGTTTGCGGTTCTTCCTTCAAGAACAAGGGTGTTCCCCTGGTTCTCGACGCCGTTATCGACTACCTGCCGGCTCCAACCGACATTCCTGCCATCAAGGGTACTGACCCGGATGACGAGGAAAAGCAAATGGAGCGTCACGCAGACGACAACGAGCCGTTCTCGGCTCTGGCGTTCAAGATCGCTACCGACCCATTCGTGGGTACCTTGACCTTCGTCCGCGTTTACTCGGGCGTGTTGGCCTCCGGCGACGGCGTGATCAACTCGGTTAAAGGCAAGAAAGAGCGCGTGGGTCGTATGGTGCAAATGCACGCAAACGCCCGTGAAGAGATCAAGGAAGTACGCGCTGGCGACATCGCGGCCCTGATCGGCATGAAGGACGTCACCACTGGTGAAACCTTGTGCAACGCTGACAAGCCAATCATCCTCGTTCGCATGGACTTCCCGGAGCCGGTTATTTCGGTTGCCGTTGAGCCTAAGACCAAGGATGACCAGGAAAAAATGGGTATCGCTCTGGGCAAACTTGCTCAGGAAGACCCGTCTTTCCGCGTCAAGACTGATGAAGAGACCGGTCAAACGATCATCTCTGGCATGGGCGAGCTGCACCTGGACATCCTGGTTGACCGGATGCGCCGTGAGTTCAACGTCGAAGCCAACATCGGCAAGCCTCAGGTTTCGTATCGTGAGCGAATCACGAAGAATTGCGAAATCGAAGGCAAGTTCGTTCGTCAGTCCGGCGGTCGTGGCCAGTTCGGCCATTGCTGGATCCGTTTTGCTCCTGCTGACGAAGGTCAGGAAGGTCTGCAATTCGTGAACGAAGTAGTGGGTGGTGTGGTTCCTAAGGAATACATCCCGGCTATCCAGAAGGGTATCGAAGAGCAGATGAAGAACGGCGTTGTTGCCGGCTATCCGCTGATCGGCCTGAAGGCTACCGTGTTTGATGGTTCTTACCACGACGTCGACTCGAACGAGATGGCGTTTAAGGTGGCTGCTTCCATGGCGACCAAGCAACTGGCCCAGAAGGGCGGTGGTGAGTTGCTCGAGCCGATCATGGCGGTAGAGGTTGTTACGCCTGAAGACTATATGGGTGACGTGATGGGCGACCTTAACCGTCGTCGCGGCATGATTCTGGGTATGGAAGATACGGTCTCCGGCAAGGTGATCCGTGCTGAAGTGCCGTTGGGCGAGATGTTCGGTTATGCGACCGACGTTCGTTCGATGTCCCAGGGTCGCGCAAGCTACTCTATGGAATTCAAAAAATACAATACAGCTCCGTCGCACATCGTCGAAACTGTAACCAAAAAACAAGGCTGATTCAGTCCTTTAGGCAAGGAGTTAATTGTCGTGGCTAAAGAAAAATTTGATCGTTCCCTACCGCACGTCAACGTTGGCACCATCGGTCACGTTGACCACGGTAAAACCACTCTGACCGCAGCTCTGACTCGCGTTTGCTCCGAAGTTTTCGGTTCCGCAATCGTTGATTTCGATAAAATCGACAGCGCTCCAGAAGAAAAAGCTCGTGGTATCACCATCAACACCGCGCACGTCGAGTACAACTCGAAGATCCGTCACTACGCTCACGTTGACTGCCCAGGTCACGCTGACTATGTGAAGAACATGATCACCGGTGCTGCCCAGATGGACGGCGCGATCCTGGTTTGCTCGGCCGCTGATGGTCCGATGCCGCAAACCCGTGAGCACATCCTGCTGTCCCGCCAGGTAGGCGTTCCGTACATCGTGGTTTTCCTGAACAAGGCTGACCTGGTAGACGACGCTGAGCTGCTGGAACTGGTTGAGATGGAAGTTCGCGACCTGCTGTCCACCTACGACTTCCCGGGCGATGACACTCCAATCATCATCGGTTCGGCTCGTATGGCGCTGGAAGGCAAAGACGACAACGAAATGGGCACCACTGCCGTTCGTAAACTGGTCGAGACTCTGGACAGCTACATCCCAGAACCAGAGCGCGCTATCGACAAGCCATTCCTGATGCCAATCGAAGACGTATTCTCGATCTCCGGTCGTGGTACCGTTGTGACTGGTCGTATCGAGCGCGGTATCGTTCGCGTTCAAGATGCACTGGAAATCGTTGGTCTGCGTGACACCACCACCACCACCTGCACCGGTGTTGAAATGTTCCGCAAGCTGCTCGACGAAGGTCGTGCTGGCGAGAACTGCGGCGTTCTGCTGCGTGGTACCAAGCGTGACGACGTTGAGCGTGGCCAGGTTCTGGTTAAGCCGGGTTCGGTTAAGCCGCACACCAAGTTCACCGCAGAAGTTTACGTTCTGAGCAAGGAAGAAGGCGGTCGTCACACTCCGTTCTTCAAAGGCTACCGTCCACAGTTCTACTTCCGTACTACTGACGTGACTGGTAACTGCCAGCTGCCAGAAGGCGTTGAAATGGTAATGCCAGGTGATAACATCCAGATGGAAGTTACCCTGATCAAAACCATCGCGATGGAAGACGGTCTGCGTTTCGCTATCCGTGAAGGCGGTCGTACCGTCGGCGCTGGCGTCGTAGCCAAAATCATCGAGTAAGCATCTCTTTTGAGATAGCTTCGATGCTTTGAAAAAGCCCCCGCTCAGCGGGGGCTTTTTTATTGGGTTGACACCTATCTGGAGCGTCTATAGAATTGCGCCTCCTTTTAACGGGCGTATTGCGCCCGGTGGGAATAGCAGCCGGAGTCTGAAATCCAATGCAAAATCAGCAAATCCGTATCAGGTTGAAGGCTTTCGACCATCGCCTGATCGACCAATCAACCCAGGAAATCGTGGAAACCGCGAAACGTACTGGTGCTCAAGTGCGTGGTCCAATTCCACTGCCTACCCGTAAAGAGCGGTTCACCGTTCTGGTCTCCCCGCACGTCAACAAAGACGCGCGTGACCAGTACGAGATCCGTACTCATAAGCGCGTTCTGGACATCGTCCAGCCAACGGATAAAACCGTTGATGCTCTTATGAAGCTTGATCTTGCGGCCGGTGTGGAAGTGCAGATCAGCCTCGGCTAAGACTCGGTCTTAGTCGTGTAACGCTCTGAAATGGGCGGCCATAGCGGGTGAAAGCCCCGTACACTCATGAGGTTTACAACATGACTATTGGTGTAGTCGGTCGTAAATGCGGTATGACCCGTATTTTCACCGAAGAAGGTGTCTCCATTCCGGTCACGGTCATTGAGATCGAGCCGAATCGCGTCACCCAGTTCAAAACTGAAGAGACCGATGGCTATCGTGCAGTGCAAGTCACTGTCGGCGAGCGTCGTGCTTCGCGTGTAACAGCAGCTCAGGCTGGCCACTTCGCTAAGGCGAACGTTGCCGCTGGTCGTACCGTAATGGAATTCCGCCTTGAAGAAGGCGAGTACCAGGCCGGCGATCTGATCAACGCTGAAATCTTCGCCGCTGGTCAACTGGTTGATGTAACCGGTCAGTCCAAGGGTAAAGGCTTCCAGGGTACGATCAAGCGTTGGAATTTCCGCGGGCAAGATAACACCCACGGTAACTCCGTATCCCACCGCGTTCCAGGCTCTATCGGCCAGTGCCAGACTCCTGGTCGTGTATTCAAGGGCAAAAAAATGTCCGGTCATATGGGCGCTGAGCGCGTGACCGTGCAGTCCCTCGAAGTAGTGCGCGTGGACGCTGAACGCAATCTGTTGTTGGTCAAGGGTGCTGTTCCTGGCGCTACTGGCGGCAACCTGGTTGTACGTCCAGCAGCCAAGGCTCGCGGTTAAGGGGAAGCTGACATGCAATTAAATGTAAATGACGCTCAAGCGATCGAAGTTTCCGAACTGACATTTGGCGGCGAATTCAACGAGACGCTGGTTCACCAGGCAGTCGTAGCCTACATGGCTGGCGGTCGTCAGGGTTCCAAGCAGCAAAAGACCCGTTCCGACGTTCGTGGTGGCGGTAAGCGCCCATGGCGTCAGAAAGGTACTGGCCGTGCTCGTGCCGGTACTATCCGTAGCCCAATCTGGCGTGGCGGCGGTACCACTTTCGCAGCTCGTCCTCAGGATCACTCCCAGAAGCTGAACAAGAAGATGTATCGCGCAGCAATGCGTTCCATCCTTGCTGAGCTGGTGCGTACTGATCGTCTGGTCGTGGTTCAGGATTTCGCCGTTGAAACGCCGAAAACCAAAGACCTGCTGGGCAAGCTGAACAACATGAGCCTGACCGATGTTTTGATCGTGTCGGACGCTGTTGATCAGAACCTGTACCTGGCTGCTCGTAACCTGCCACACGTTGATGTACGTGACGTGCAAGGTTCCGATCCAGTTAGTCTGATCGCATACGACAAGGTGTTGATCACCGTGTCGGCCGTGAAGAAATTCGAGGAGCTGCTGGGATGAACCAGGAACGCGTATTTAAAGTTCTGCTTGGCCCGCACGTTTCCGAGAAGGCTACGGTTCTGGCAGACAAGAAAGGCCAGTTCGTTTTCAAGGTTGCGACTGACGCAACCAAGCTGGAAATCAAGAAGGCCGTCGAAAGCCTGTTCAGCGTGAAAGTAGAGCGTGTTACTACCCTGAATGTTCTGGGTAAGAGCAAGCGCACTGCTCGCGGTCTGGGCAAGCGTAATGACTGGAAGAAGGCAGTTATCTCCCTTCAGCCAGGCCAAGATCTCGATTTCAGCAGCAGTGCTGAGTAAGGAAGGGGTGCATCATGGCAATCGTTAAATGCAAACCGACTTCCCCTGGCCGCCGTTTTGTGGTCAAGGTGGTCAACCAGGAGCTGCATAAAGGCGCTCCTCACGCACCGCTGCTCGAGAAGAAATCGAAGACTGGTGGTCGTAACAACAATGGCCGTATTACCACTCGTCACATCGGTGGTGGTCATAAGCAGCATTACCGTATGGTCGATTTCCGTCGCAACGACAAGGATGGCATCGTCGCCACTGTCGAGCGTATCGAATACGATCCAAACCGTACTGCTCACATCGCACTGCTCTGCTACGCAGACGGCGAGCGCCGCTACATCATCGCCCCTAAAGGCGTGAGTGCTGGCGACACGCTGATCGCAGGCGCTCTGGCTCCAATCAAGCCAGGTAACGCTCTGCAACTGCGCAACATTCCAGTCGGTTCTACCGTACACGGCATCGAACTGAAGCCAGGTAAAGGCGCACAGATCGCTCGCTCCGCTGGTGCTTCGGCTCAGCTGATCGCTCGTGAAGGCGTTTACGTTACCCTGCGTCTGCGTTCCGGTGAAATGCGTAAAGTCCTGGCTGAATGCCGTGCGACCCTGGGCGAAGTCTCGAACTCCGAGCACAGCCTGCGTTCGCTGGGTAAAGCCGGTGCCAAACGCTGGCGTGGCGTTCGCCCAACCGTTCGTGGTGTTGCCATGAACCCGGTTGACCACCCACATGGTGGTGGTGAAGGTCGTACCTCTGGTGGTCGTCATCCGGTATCGCCATGGGGCTTCCCGACTAAGGGCGCGAAGACTCGTGGTAATAAGCGTACCGACAAAATGATCGTCCGTCGTCGCAAGTAAATAGAGGGATACGACAGTGCCACGTTCTCTGAAAAAAGGTCCTTTTATCGATCTTCACCTACTGAAGAAGATCGAAGTGGCGGCGGAAAAGAACGATCGCAAACCGGTGAAAACCTGGTCGCGTCGTTCGATGATCCTGCCACAAATGGTCGGTCTGACCATCGCAGTACACAACGGTCGTCAGCACGTCCCCGTTCTCGTGAACGAAGACATGGTCGGCCACAAACTGGGCGAGTTCGCCGGTACCCGCACTTATCGCGGGCACGTGGCAGACAAGAAAGCCAAGCGTTAAGGGGTTAGGAAATGGAAGTAGCCGCTAAGTTGTCGGGCGCTCGAATCTCCGCCCAGAAAGCCCGCTTGGTCGCCGACCAGATCCGCGGGAAGAAGGTGGGCGAAGCGCTCAACCTGTTGGCTTTCAGCAGTAAGAAAGCCGCCGAGATCATGAAGAAAGTGCTGGAGTCGGCCGTAGCCAACGCCGAGCATAACGAAGGCGCAGACGTTGATGACCTGAAGGTCAGCACCGTTTTCGTCAACGAAGGGCGTTCGCTGAAGCGCATCATGCCACGTGCCAAAGGCCGTGCTGATCGCATCGTCAAGCGGTCTTGCCATATCACTGTCAAGGTTGCTGACAAGTAACGGAGTCGAAGAGATGGGTCAGAAAGTACATCCCATTGGCATTCGCCTGGGAATCGTCAAGGAGCACACCTCCGTCTGGTACGCAGACGGTCGGACTTATGCGGACTATTTGCTCGCAGATCTGAATGTGCGTGAGTACCTCCAAGACAAACTAAAAAGCGCGTCCGTAAGCCGTATCGATATCCATCGTCCGGCCCAAACTGCACGCATCACCATCCACACCGCTCGTCCAGGTATCGTTATCGGGAAGAAAGGTGAAGATGTTGAGAAACTGCGTCAGGACCTGACCAAGCAAATGGGTGTGCCTGTGCACATCAATATCGAAGAGATCCGCAAGCCGGAACTCGACGGTATGCTGGTTGCGCAGAGCGTAGCTCAGCAGCTGGAGCGTCGCGTAATGTTCCGTCGCGCTATGAAGCGCGCTGTACAGAACGCCATGCGCATTGGTGCCAAAGGCATCAAAATCCAAGTGAGCGGTCGTCTCGGCGGTGCTGAAATCGCACGTACTGAATGGTATCGCGAAGGTCGTGTGCCATTGCACACCCTGCGTGCCGACATCGACTATGCCAACTACGAAGCTCACACCACTTACGGTGTGATCGGTGTAAAGGTTTGGATCTTCAAAGGCGAAGTAATTGGTGGTCGCCAAGAAGAACTGAAACCACAAGCACCAGCGCCTCGTAAAAAAGCTGCTAAGTAAGGGGTACGCCAAATGTTGCAACCTAAGCGTACGAAGTTCCGCAAGCAGATGACAGGCCACAACCGTGGTCTGGCTCAGCGCGGTAGCAAAGTCAGCTTCGGCGAGTTCGCGCTGAAGTCTGTAGCTCGTGGTCGTCTCACCGCTCGTCAGATCGAGTCAGCGCGTCGTGCTCTGACCCGTCACGTAAAACGTGGCGGCAAGATCTGGATCCGTGTATTCCCGGACAAGCCGATCTCCAAGAAGCCTCTCGAGGTTCGTATGGGTAAAGGTAAGGGTAACGTGGAATACTGGGTTGCCCAGATTCAGCCAGGTAAAGTCCTGTATGAAATCGAGGGTGTTTCTGAAGAGCTGGCGCGTGAGGCTTTCGCCCTGGCTGCTGCAAAGCTGCCGCTCGCCACCTCCTTTGTTAAACGGACGGTGATGTGATGAAAGCGAATGAACTTCGTGAAAAATCCGCACAGCAGCTGAACGAGCAACTGCTCGGCCTGCTGCGCGACCAGTTCAATCTGCGTATGCAGAAAGCAACTGGCCAGTTGGGGCAGTCTCATCTGCTCTCGCAAGTTAAGCGTGACATCGCTCGCGTGAAGACTGTGCTCAACCAGCAGGCAGGTAAGTAATCATGGCTGAAGCCGAAAAAACTGTCCGTACGCTGACTGGCCGTGTTGTCAGCGACAAGATGGACAAAACCATCACCGTTCTGATCGAGCGTCGCGTTAAGCACCCGATCTACGGTAAATACGTTAAGCGTTCGACTAAGCTGCACGCGCACGACGAAACCAATCAGTGCCACATCGGCGACAAAGTCACTATTCGTGAAACTCGTCCTTTGGCCAAGACCAAGTCTTGGGCGCTGGTTGATGTTCTCGAACGCGCTGTGGAAGTCTAAGGACTAGGGGTCGGAGAAATTATATGATTCAGACTCAATCCATGCTCGATGTGGCCGATAACAGCGGCGCTCGCCGCGTTATGTGCATCAAGGTGCTGGGTGGCTCCCATCGTCGTTACGCTGGTATCGGTGACATCATCAAAGTTACCGTGAAGGAAGCAATTCCTCGCGGTAAAGTGAAAAAAGGCCAAGTGATGACTGCTGTTGTAGTCCGCACTCGTCACGGCGTACGTCGTGCTGATGGCTCCATTATCCGCTTTGATGGCAACGCTGCTGTTCTGTTGAACAACAAGCAAGAGCCGATCGGCACCCGTATCTTTGGGCCAGTGACCCGTGAACTTCGTACTGAGAAGTTCATGAAGATCGTCTCGCTCGCCCCAGAAGTGCTGTAAGGAGATCCGACATGCAAAAGATTCGTCGTGACGACGAGATCATCGTGATCGCCGGCAAAGACAAAGGTAAGCGCGGTAAGGTGCTTAAGGTTCTCGCTAACAACCGTCTGGTTATTGGTGGTCTGAACCTGGTCAAGCGTCATACCAAGCCTAACCCGATGTCGGGCGTGCAGGGCGGTATCGTCGAAAAAGAAGCTCCACTGGATGCTTCTAACGTCGCCATTTTCAACAGCGAAACCAACAAGGCTGACCGCGTTGGTTTTAAAGTAGAAGACGGCAAGAAAATTCGTGTCTTCAAGTCGACCCAAAAAGCGGTTGATGCTTGAACACTGCTAGGTAGATGAGACCATGGCACGACTAAAAGAGATTTACCGGAAGGAAATTGCTCCGAAACTTAAGGAAGAACTTAAGCTTTCGAACGTGATGGAGGTTCCGCGCGTTACAAAAATCACCCTGAACATGGGTCTGGGCGAAGCGATCGGCGACAAGAAAGTCATCGAGCACGCTGTTGCTGACCTGGAAAAGATCACCGGCCAGAAAGTCGTTGTGACCTACGCTCGCAAATCCATCGCTGGCTTTAAAGTCCGTGAAGGTTGGCCGATCGGCGTCAAAGTGACCCTGCGCCGTGAGCGTATGTACGAGTTCCTGGATCGTCTGCTGTCGATCTCCCTGCCTCGGGTTCGCGACTTCCGCGGCCTGAATGCCAAGTCCTTCGATGGTCGTGGCAACTACAGCATGGGCGTGAAAGAGCAGATCATCTTCCCGGAAATCGACTACGACAAGATCGATGCTCTCCGCGGTCTGGACATCACCCTGACCACCACTGCCAAGAACGATGATGAAGGCCGCGCTCTGCTGCGTGCGTTCAAATTCCCGTTCCGCAACTGATTGGAGTAGGACCATGGCCAAGATGAGCATGAAAAACCGCGAGCTGAAGCGTCAGCTCACGGTTGCCAAGTACGCCAAGAAGCGTGCAGCACTGAAAGCTATCATCGTCGATCTGAACGCAAGTCCAGAAGCGCGTTGGGAAGCTACAGTAGCCCTGCAGAAGCAGCCACGTGACGCAAGCGCTTCGCGCATGCGTAACCGCTGCCGCCTGACCGGTCGTCCACACGGCGTTTACCGCAAGTTCGGCCTCGGCCGTAACAAGCTGCGTGAAGCTGCAATGCGTGGTGACGTACCGGGTCTGGTTAAAGCCAGCTGGTAAGTACTTTCAAAGTCCAGGCGGTCAGAATCGCAAGAAGCTGACCGCCGGTACCTTGAATCTGGAACAAGCCCCTTTTGGGGCTTGTTTCATTTCCGGAGTGTGTCTAGAATACCCGGCTCGCCTGAGCCCGTGTTTTTTATACCCGGAGATTCTCGGCGACACGTAATAGCCGCAAGGCTAATTTTTTGTATTTAGGAGCGTCTAGCCCATGAGTATGCAGGACCCGTTAGCGGACATGCTAACTCGTATCCGTAATGCCCAGATGGCTGAAAAGTCCGTCGTAAGCATGCCATCTTCCACGTTGAAGGTAGCTGTTGCCAAAGTCCTGAAGGACGAAGGTTACATTGCGGGTTATCAGATCAGCAGCGAAATCAAGCCACTGCTGTCCATCGAGCTGAAGTACTTCGAAGGCCGTCCGGTTATCGAAGAAGTGAAGCGCGTTAGCCGTCCAGGCCTGCGTCAGTACAAGTCCGTCGATGATCTGCCAAAAGTTCGTGGCGGTCTCGGTGTGTCTATCGTCTCCACCAACAAGGGTGTGATGACTGATCGTGCTGCGCGCGCTGCCGGTGTCGGCGGCGAAGTTCTTTGCACTGTGTTCTAAGGGGGGATAAGCATGTCTCGCGTCGCTAAGAACCCCGTTAAGCTGCCAGCCGGTGTCGAAGTAAAATTCGCAGGCCAACAGCTTTCGGTGAAGGGTGCCAAGGGCACTCTCGAACTGAACATCCATTCGTCCGTTGAGATCGTTGAAGAAGCCGGTGAGTTGCGTTTCGCTGCTCGCAATGGCGATCAACAGACTCGCGCAATGGCTGGTACCACTCGTGCGTTGGTAAACAACATGGTCCAAGGCGTAAGCCAAGGCTTCGAGCGCAAGCTCCAGCTGGTCGGTGTTGGTTACAAAGCGCAAGCAAAAGGCACAGTGCTGAACCTGGCTCTTGGCTTCTCGCACCCAGTGGATTACGAACTGCCGGAAGGCATCACCGCTGAGACTCCTAGCCAGACCGATATCCTGATCAAGGGCATCGACAAGCAGCTGGTAGGTCAAGTGGCCGCCGAGATCCGCGACTTCCGTCCACCAGAGCCGTACAAAGGCAAAGGTGTGCGCTACGCGGACGAAGTCGTCCGTCGTAAAGAAGCCAAGAAGAAGTAGGGCATAGCAAATGACCGACAAAAAAGTTACTCGACTGCGTCGCGCTCGCAAAGCACGCCTGAAAATGCACGAACTCGAAGTCGTGCGTCTCTGCGTGTTCCGCTCTTCGCAGCACATCTACGCCCAGGTCATTTCGGCCGACGGCAACAAAGTCCTGGCAAGCGCCTCGACTTTGGATAAAGAACTGCGTGATGGTGCCACCGGCAACATCGACGCGGCCACTAAGGTTGGCCAGCTGGTCGCTACGCGTGCTAAGGCCGCTGGCGTCTCGCAAGTGGCTTTCGACCGCTCTGGCTTCAAGTACCACGGCCGCGTTAAAGCGCTGGCTGATGCTGCTCGTGAAGCTGGGCTGGAGTTCTAAGTTATGTCAAATAACGACCAAAAGCGCGACGAAGGCTACATCGAGAAGCTGGTTCAAGTTAACCGCGTAGCCAAAACCGTTAAAGGCGGCCGTATCTTCACTTTCACCGCGTTGACCGTGGTGGGTGATGGTAAAGGCCGTGTTGGCTTCGGCCGTGGCAAGTCGCGTGAAGTGCCTGCTGCGATCCAGAAGGCAATGGAAGCTGCTCGCCGCAACATGATCCAGGTTGATCTGAACGGCACCACTCTGCAGTACGCAATGAAGTCTGCTCACGGCGCTTCGAAGGTGTACATGCAGCCTGCTTCTGAAGGTACCGGTATCATCGCTGGCGGCGCTATGCGTGCCGTCCTCGAAGTTGCTGGCGTTCAGAACGTTCTGGCCAAGTGCTACGGCTCGACTAACCCGGTAAACGTGGTTCACGCCACTTTCAAGGGTTTGAAAGCAATGCAGTCTCCTGAATCCATTGCCGCCAAGCGTGGCAAAAGCGTCAAGGAGATCTTCTGATCATGGCTACCGTAAAAGTAACGCTGATCAAAAGCATGACCGGCCGCATCCCTAACCACAAACTGTGCGTTAAGGGTCTGGGTCTGCGTCGCATCGGTCACACTGTAGAAGTCCAGGATACTCCCGAGAATCGCGGGATGATCAACAAGGCTTACTACATGCTGCGTGTCGAGGGTTAATCGATGAAACTCAATGATCTGAGTCCAGCGCCGGGTTCCCGTCGCGAAAAGCATCGTCCGGGCCGTGGTATCGGTAGCGGTTTGGGTAAGACTGGTGGCCGTGGTCACAAAGGTCAGACCTCCCGCTCCGGTGGCACCATTGCTCCAGGCTTTGAAGGCGGTCAACAGCCGCTGCATCGTCGCCTGCCGAAGTTCGGTTTCGTTTCCCTGAAAGCCATGGACCGCGCAGAAGTGCGTCTGTCCGAGCTGGCCAAAGTGGAAGGCGACATCGTCACCGTGCAGTCCCTGAAAGATGCCAACGTGATCAACGTCAACGTACAGCGTGTGAAAATCATGCTGTCCGGTGAAGTGACTCGCGCTGTCACTATCGGCAAGGGAATCGGCGCCACCAAAGGTGCGCGTGCGGCTATCGAAGCAGCTGGCGGCAAGTTCGAGGAATAAATGGCTAAGCAAGGTGCTCTCTCTGCGCTCGGCAAAGGCGGTATGTCTGAACTCTGGGCTCGTCTGCGTTTTCTGTTCCTGGCGATTATCGTCTACCGAATAGGCGCACACATCCCGGTTCCAGGTATCAACCCGGACCGACTCGCGGACCTGTTTCGACAGAATGAGGGGACCATTCTTAGCTTGTTCAACATGTTTTCCGGCGGCGCGCTGGAACGGATGAGCATCTTTGCATTGGGGATCATGCCGTACATCTCGGCATCGATCATCATGCAACTGATGACCGCCGTCAGCCCGCAGCTGGAACAGTTGAAGAAGGAAGGTGAAGCTGGCCGTCGCAAGATCAGCCAGTACACCCGCTACGGCACTGTCGTCCTCGCTCTCGTCCAGGCTATTGGCATGTCCATTGGTCTGGCGGGGCAGGGCGTTGCGTTCACTGGTGACTTTGGCTTCCATTTCGTCGCAGTATCCACGTTTGTGGCTGGTGCGATGTTCATGATGTGGCTGGGTGAGCAGATTACTGAGCGTGGTGTTGGCAACGGTATCTCGATGTTGATTTTTTCGGGTATCGTCGCCGGTCTTCCGAGAGCGATCGGGCAGTCTTTCGAGTCTGCGCGTCAGGGCGATATCAACATCTTTGCCCTGGTTGCCATCGGTTTGCTGGCAGTAGCGATTATCGGTTTCGTGGTGTTCATTGAGCGTGGTCAGCGTCGTATCGCTGTTCACTACGCCAAGCGTCAGCAGGGCCGCAAGGTCTTCGCTGCGCAGACTAGCCACTTGCCGCTGAAGGTGAACATGGCCGGTGTTATTCCGGCTATTTTCGCGAGCAGCATTTTGCTGTTCCCGGCTTCGTTGGGTGCCTGGTTCGGTCAGTCTGAAGGTATGGGCTGGTTGCAGGACATCTCGCAGTCGATCGCTCCTGGTCAGCCGTTGAATATTCTGCTGTTTAGTGCAGGGATTATTTTCTTCTGCTTCTTCTATACGGCGTTGATGTTCAATCCGAAAGACGTAGCGGAAAACCTGAAGAAGTCCGGTGCCTTTATTCCGGGCATCCGTCCAGGTGAGCAGTCTGCGCGCTACATTGATGGCGTTCTGACTCGCTTGACCATGTTCGGTGCTCTTTACATGACGGCCGTCTGCCTGTTGCCCCAGTTCCTGGTGGTTGCAGCCAACGTACCGTTCTACCTTGGCGGGACCTCGTTGCTGATCGTCGTCGTGGTTGTGATGGACTTCATGTCCCAAGTACAATCGCACCTCGTTTCGCACCAGTACGAATCCCTGATGAAGAAAGCCAACCTGAAGGGTTACGGCAGCGGCATGCTGCGCTGACCCATAAGGTTCGAGGAGTTGGTGATGAAAGTTCGTGCATCGGTGAAAAAGCTGTGCCGTAACTGCAAGATTATTCGCCGCGAAGGTGTTGTTCGAGTAATTTGCAGCGCGGAACCGCGTCACAAACAGCGCCAAGGCTGAGTGTGATTGTGCTTCAAGCCCGGCAGCTAGTGCGCTGCCGGGTTGATTATTTGTTATTACAGCGATATTATCTCGCGCCCTATTTCTTGGCTTCCGGGGCGTAGGTAGCTGTCAATTGGAGTCCCACTGAATGGCCCGTATTGCAGGCGTTAACATTCCAGATAACAAGCATACTGTTATCTCGCTGACCTACATCTATGGTGTTGGTCGCACTACTGCACAGAAAATTTGTGCAGAGACTGGGGTAAACCCAGCAGCAAAGATCAAAGATCTGAGCGACGAGCAAATTGAACAGCTGCGTGGCGAAGTGGCGAAGTTCACCACTGAAGGTGACCTGCGTCGCGAAATCAACATGAAAATCAAGCGCTTGATGGACCTCGGTTGCTATCGCGGTCTGCGTCATCGTCGCGGTCTTCCAGTACGCGGTCAGCGTACCAAGACCAACGCGCGTACCCGTAAAGGTCCGCGTAAGCCGATCCGCAAGTAATCGCCCCAGCGAATCGACAGGAATTTAATCATGGCAAAACCTGCTGCTCGTCCTCGTAAAAAAGTTAAAAAGACAGTGGTTGATGGCATCGCCCACATCCATGCATCTTTTAACAACACCATCGTGACCATTACCGACCGTCAAGGTAACGCTCTTTCCTGGGCTACCTCCGGTGGTTCGGGTTTCCGCGGTTCCCGCAAGTCCACCCCGTTTGCTGCTCAAGTAGCTGCTGAACGTGCTGGTCAAGCTGCGCTGGAATACGGCCTGAAAAACCTCGACGTCAACGTCAAAGGTCCAGGTCCAGGTCGTGAATCCGCAGTCCGCGCTTTGAACGGCTGTGGCTACAAGATCGCCAGCATCACCGACGTGACGCCAATCCCGCACAACGGGTGCCGTCCGCCGAAGAAGCGCCGCGTGTAATCCAGGAGATTGTAAAGAATGGCTCGTTACATTGGTCCAAAATGCAAACTCGCTCGTCGCGAAGGCACCGATCTCTTCCTGAAGAGCGGCGTGCGCGCGATCGAATCGAAGTGCAACATTGAAGCAGCACCTGGTATCCACGGCCAACGCCGCGGTCGCCAGTCCGACTACGGCACCCAACTGCGTGAAAAGCAGAAGGTCCGTCGTATCTACGGCGTTCTCGAGCGTCAATTCAGCGGCTACTACAAAGAAGCAGCTGGCAAAAAAGGTGCAACCGGTGAAAACCTGCTGCAACTGCTCGAATGCCGTCTGGACAACGTGGTATACCGTATGGGCTTCGGTTCGACTCGTGCCGAATCCCGTCAGCTGGTATCGCACAAGTCGATCAGCGTAAACGGTCAGACCGTTAACGTTCCGTCGTACCAGGTTCGTGCTGGCGACGTGGTTGCTGTTCGCGAGAAAGCAAAAAATCAACTTCGCATTGTCCAAGCTCTCGATCTGTGTGCCCAACGTGGCCGCGTAGAATGGGTAGAAGTAGACACTGAGAAGAAGTCGGGCGTTTTCAAGAACGTTCCAGCTCGCAGTGATCTGTCCGCCGACATCAACGAAAGCCTGATTGTCGAGCTCTACTCCAAGTAAGGGCTAGAAAATAGGTGCATCCATGCAGATTTCGGTAAATGAGTTCCTGACACCCCGCCACATTGATGTGCAGGTTGTCAGTCCAACCCGCGCCAAAATCACTCTCGAGCCTCTCGAGCGTGGTTTCGGCCATACCCTGGGCAACGCGCTGCGCCGCATCCTGTTGTCCTCAATGCCCGGCTGTGCAGTAGTCGAGGCCGAGATTGACGGTGTGCTCCACGAGTACAGCGCAATCGAAGGTGTACAGGAAGACGTCATTGAAATCCTGTTGAACCTTAAAGGTCTGGCTATCAAGCTGCACGGTCGTGACGAAGTTACGCTGACCTTGTCGAAGAAGGGTTCGGGGGTGGTTACCGCTGCCGATATTCAGCTGGATCATGATGTCGAGATCGTTAATCCCGATCACGTAATCGCTAACCTGGCGTCTAACGGCGCCCTGAACATGAAGCTCGTAGTAGCTCGTGGTCGTGGTTATGAACCGGCAGACTCGCGTCAGAGCGATGAAGACGAAAGCCGCAGCATCGGTCGCTTGCAGCTTGACTCTTCGTTCAGCCCGGTTCGCCGTATCGCATACGTGGTGGAAAACGCCCGTGTCGAGCAGCGTACTAACCTGGACAAGCTGGTTATTGATCTGGAAACCAACGGTACTCTGGATCCTGAAGAGGCAATTCGCCGCGCTGCAACCATCCTGCAACAGCAGTTGGCTGCGTTCGTCGACCTCAAGGGTGACAGTGAGCCAGTGGTTGTCGAGCAGGAAGACGAGATCGATCCGATCCTGCTTCGCCCGGTTGACGATCTGGAACTGACTGTACGTTCGGCTAACTGCCTTAAGGCGGAAAACATCTACTACATCGGTGACCTGATTCAGCGTACCGAAGTAGAGCTGTTGAAGACTCCGAACCTGGGCAAGAAATCCTTGACTGAAATCAAGGACGTTCTGGCCTCCCGCGGTCTGTCCCTCGGCATGCGCCTCGACAACTGGCCGCCTGCAAGTCTTAAGAAGGACGACAAGGCGACTGCCTGATCGTCGTAATCACCGAACGTAGTGTTTGGTAAGGAATGAACCATGCGTCATCGTAAAAGTGGTCGTCACCTGAGCCGCACCAGCTCGCACCGCAAGGCCATGTTCCAAAACATGGCAGTGTCGCTGTTCGAGCACGAGCTGATCAAAACGACTCTGCCAAAAGCCAAAGAACTGCGCCGCGTTGCCGAGCCGCTGATCACTCTGGCCAAGACAGATAGCGTTGCTAACCGCCGTCTGGCTTTCGACCGTACTCGTTCGAAAGCTATCGTTGGTAAGCTCTTCAACGACCTGGGCAAGCGTTACGCTACCCGTGAGGGTGGCTACCTGCGCATCCTCAAGTGCGGTTTCCGCGCTGGCGACAACGCGCCTATGGCGTACGTCGAGTTGGTTGATCGTGCTACTGCCGGCGAAGCTGTATCTGCCGAGTAAGACGTCAGTCTGAAACAAAGAACCGGGCCTAGCGCCCGGTTTTTTGTGCGCGCAAGAAAAGCGCTATTCGTACAAGCGTGCTCTTTCCTCCAGGCGTCATGCTGGGTTGGGGGATGGTCATTAGTAATTTTCTATCGATATCTGCAAATTAATGAATTTGTAGGTGTCATATTGATGATCAATACTCCTTCTCAGCCGATTAGCCGGCAGTTCAAGACCGACAGAGGAAGGAAGATCTCATGAGTCAAAGCACAACGCTTACAACCGCCAGTGGCGCGCCTGTCGCCGATAACCAGAATTCCCGTTCCGCTGGCCCTCGTGGTCCGCTGCTGCTCGACGACTTCCACCTGATCGAGAAGCTTGCCCACTTCAACCGCGAAAACATCCCAGAACGCCGTGTACACGCCAAAGGCTCGGGTGCCTATGGTACGTTCACCGTAACGCGTGATATTACCCAGTACACCAGCGCCAAGCTGTTTGCCGCAGTTGGCAAGCAAACGCCAACGTTCCTGCGGTTTTCCACCGTGGGTGGTGAGCGTGGTTCGGCGGACACCGAGCGCGATCCGCGCGGGTTTGCCTTGAAGTTCTACACCGAGGAAGGCAACTGGGACATCGTCGGCAATAACACCCCCGTGTTCTTCATTCGCGACCCACTGAAGTTTCCGGATTTTATCCACACCCAGAAGCGCTTGCCGCAAAGTAATCTCAAAAGTGCGCAGATGATGTGGGACTTCTGGTCGCATTCGCCCGAGGCGCTGCATCAGGTCACTATCCTGTTTTCAGACCGGGGCATCCCTGACGGCTACCGCCACATGCACGGTTTCGGCAGCCACACCTACAGCCTGATTAACGCCCAGGGCGAGCGTCATTGGGTGAAGTGGCACTACAAGACCAAACAGGGGATCAAGAACCTTGCGCCGGCAGAAGCTGCGCGCCTGGCGGGTACCGACCCGGATTACGCCCAGCGCGACCTGTTCAATGCCATTGAGCAGGCTGACTTCCCGAAATGGCGTGTGTGCATCCAGATCATGACCGAGGCTCAGGCAGCAGCGCACTACGAGAACCCGTTTGACGTGACCAAGACCTGGTCGCAGAAAGAGTACCCGTTGATCGAAGTTGGCGAACTGGAGCTCAACCGTAATCCACAGAACTACTTCGCCGAAGTTGAGCAGGCAGCGTTTGGCCCGAGCAATATGGTGCCAGGCGTCGGTCTCTCGCCAGATCGCATGCTGCAAGGCCGAGTGTTTGCCTACGCCGATGCTCACCGCTACCGCATCGGTACCAACCATCAGCAATTGCCGGTCAATGCGCCTCGTAGCCCGGTCAATACTTACCAGCGCGATGGTTCAATGGCTTTTGGCAGCAACGGCGGTTCGGCGCCGAACTACGAGCCAAACAGCTACATAGAGTCGCCAAAACAGGCGCCTCGTTACGCTGAGCCTGCGCTGGCCTTGAGTGGTGCCGCTGATCGCTACGATCATCGTGAAGACACCGATTACTACAGCCAAGCCGGCGCGCTGTTTCGTTTGATGTCTGTTGAGCAGAAATCCCTGCTGGTCAACAACATCGCCGGTGCTATGGCAGGCGTATCGAGTGATGTGGTCGACCGCCAGTTGCAGCATTTCTACAAGGCTGATCCGGCGTATGGAGAAGCAATCGCAAAGCTGCTCAACGTACAGCTTAACGAAGTCTAAATGAGAAGCAGAACCGCCCTTGTTTGGGCGGTTTTTGCGTTATTTAAACTACTTTTCTCAGAATATCTTCGCTTTTGTTGCGTCTTGCGAGTGACGATACGGGCATGTTGGTTCAAACTGCACCTTTCAAGCAGGGAGATGTAGGGCGATGCAAGGCCACCCGGATGTGATCGATTACCTCAACACGTTGCTGACCGGCGAACTGGCCGCGCGTGATCAATATTTCGTCCACTCGCGGATGTATGAGGACTGGGGTTTCACCAAGCTCTACGAACGAATCAACCACGAGATGGAAGAGGAAGCAGGGCACGCTGATGCCTTGATGCGCCGGATTCTGATGCTCGAGGGCACGCCGCGCATGCGTGCGGATGATCTCGATGTCGGCACCACGGTGACCGAGATGCTCGAAGCGGATTTGCGCCTGGAGTACAAGGTTCGGGCCGCACTGTGCAAAGGCATCAAGCTCTGTGAGCAGCACAAGGACTATGTCAGCCGCGAAATGCTGCGGGTTCAGTTGCATGACACCGAAGAAGATCACACCTACTGGCTCGAAAAGCAGTTGGGTCTGATCAAGTTGATCGGGCTTGAGAACTACCTGCAATCTCATACCTGATTGCATAGGGGGAAGAACCCGGACGTCTTTTGTGAGGGCGAACTTGCTTGCGGAACATCGGATGGCGCTGCGTTATCGTTTACGTCCTTCGCGAGCAAGCTCGCTCCCACACAGATACAAAAAAGCCCCTGTCACTGAAGAAGTGACAGGGGCTTTTTCATGGCTGGGATTTAAGCACGGTCACGTTCCAACAGCGGCTTGAGGTAGTAGCCGGTATGAGACTGCTTCATCTCGGCGACTTCCTCGGGTGTGCCGACGGCAATGATCTGCCCACCCTTGGAACCCCCTTCAGGCCCCAGGTCCACCAGCCAGTCGGCAGTCTTGATTACGTCAAGGTTGTGCTCGATGACGACCACGGTGTTGCCGTGGTCGCGCAGGCGGTGCAACACGTCGAGCAGTTGCTGGATATCCGCAAAGTGCAGACCGGTGGTCGGTTCATCGAGGATATACAGGGTCTTGCCGGTATCGCGCTTGGACAGTTCGCGAGACAGTTTCACCCGCTGGGCTTCACCGCCGGATAGCGTGGTGGCCGATTGGCCGAGCTTGATGTACGACAGGCCGACATCCATCAATGTTTGCAGCTTGCGCGCCAGGGCCGGCACCGCGTCGAAGAACTCCCGCGCCTCCTCGATGGTCATCTCGAGGGTTTCGTGGATGCTCTTGCCCTTGTACTTGATCTCCAGGGTTTCGCGGTTGTAGCGCTTGCTCTTGCACACGTCGCACGGCACGTAGATGTCGGGCAGGAAGTGCATCTCCACCTTGATCAGGCCATCGCCCTGGCAGGCTTCGCAGCGACCGCCCTTGACGTTGAACGAGAAGCGCCCCGGCCCGTAGCCACGCGAGCGGGACTCCGGCACGCCGGCAAACAACTCACGGATCGGCGTGAACAGCCCGGTGTAGGTCGCCGGGTTGGAGCGTGGCGTACGGCCAATCGGGCTCTGGTCGATGTCGACCACCTTGTCCAGGTGCTCGAGGCCCTTGATGCTGTCGTGGGCGGCCGCTTCAAGGGTCGTCGCGCCGTTGAGCGCCGTGGCACTCAGCGGGAACAGGGTGTTGTTGATCAGTGTTGATTTGCCCGAGCCGGATACGCCAGTCACACAGGTCAGCAAGCCAATCGGGATCTCCAGGTCAACGTTGCGCAAGTTGTTGCCGCGAGCGCCCTTGAGCGCCAGCGTCAGCTTCTTGTTGCGCGGCGTGCGCTTGGCCGGGACTTCGATCTTCACCCGGCCCGACAGGTATTTGCCAGTCAGCGAGTCCGGATGCGCCATGACCTCGGCCGGCGTGCCTTCGGCGACGATGTGCCCGCCGTGCACGCCCGCCCCCGGGCCGATGTCGACCACGTAGTCGGCCAGGCGAATGGCGTCTTCGTCGTGCTCGACCACGATCACCGTGTTACCGATATCGCGCAGGTGCTTGAGGGTGCCCAGCAACCGGTCGTTATCACGCTGATGCAGGCCGATGGAGGGCTCGTCGAGAATGTACAGAACGCCTACCAGGCCCGCGCCAATCTGGCTCGCCAGGCGAATCCGCTGCGCTTCGCCACCGGACAGGGTGTCCGCACTGCGGTCCAGCGACAAATAGTCGAGACCGACGTTGACCAGAAATTGCAGGCGCTCGCGGATTTCCTTGAGGATCTTGTCGGCAATTTCCCCGCGACGGCCAGTCAGTTTCAGTTCAGCAAAGTAATCGCAGGCATCGCCAATCGGCAGGTTGGTCACCGCCGGCAGGGTTTTTTCGCCCACCCAGACGTGCCGCGCTTCGCGACGCAGACGGGTGCCGCGGCAATCCGGGCACGACTGGGTGCTGAGGAATTTGGCCAGTTCTTCGCGTACCGACGCGGACTCGGTTTCGCGATAGCGGCGCTCCAGGTTCGGCACGATGCCTTCGAACGGGTGCGAGCGTTTGACGATATCGCCACGGTCGTTCAGGTATTTGAAGTCGACGTTTTGCGAGCCGCTGCCGTGCAGGATGTTTTTCTGCTGATCGGCGCCCAGTTCATTGAACGGCACCTCCAGACTGAACTTGTAGTGCGAGGCCAGTGATCCGAGCATCTGGAAGTAATAGACGTTGCGCCGATCCCAGCCGCGAATCGCCCCTTCGGCCAGGGTCAGTTCGCCGTTGACCAGGCGCTTGATATCGAAGAACTGCTTCACGCCCAGGCCATCACAGGTCGGGCAGGCGCCGGCCGGGTTGTTGAAGGAAAACAGTTTTGGCTCGAGTTCGCTGATGGCGTGGCCGCAGATCGGGCAGGCGAAGCGTGCGGAGAAAATCATCTCTTCACCCGGCTCGTCGTCCATCGGTGCGACCAGGGCAATGCCGTCCGCCAGTTTCAGCGCGGTCTCGAAGGATTCCGCCAGGCGTTGTTGCAGGTCGGCGCGAACCTTGAAACGGTCGACCACAACATCAATGGTGTGTTTTTTCTGCTTGTCGAGCTTGGGCGCTTCATCCAGCTCATAGAGCTTGCCGTTGATTCGGGCACGCACGAAGCCTTGGGCGCGCAACTCTTCGAACACCGACAGGTGTTCGCCTTTGCGCTCGCGAATCACCGGGGCCAGCAACATCAGCTTGCTGCCTTCCGGCTGGGCGAGGACCAGGTCGACCATCTGGCTGACGGTCTGCGCTTCCAGTGGAATGTCGTGATCCGGGCAACGCGGAATACCCACGCGAGCATAAAGCAGGCGCAGGTAGTCGTAGATTTCGGTAATGGTGCCGACCGTCGAGCGCGGGTTGTGCGAGGTGGACTTCTGTTCGATGGAAATCGCTGGCGACAGGCCTTCGATGGTGTCGACGTCCGGTTTTTCCATCATCGACAGGAACTGCCGGGCGTAGGCCGACAGCGACTCGACATAGCGGCGCTGACCTTCGGCGTACAACGTATCGAACGCCAGGGACGACTTGCCGGAGCCGGACAGGCCGGTGATGACGATCAGCTTGTCCCGCGGCAGGGTCAGGTCGATGTTCTTCAGGTTGTGGGTTCGAGCCCCACGAATCAGGATCTTGTCCAAGGTGGCCTCGCTTGGCGGGCGTCGAAAACGTAGGAGTATACGGCCAAATACTGGATGGATGCACACTATCGAACGACTGGATTTGTGTCTTACATGAAGAGTGTGTCAGCAATGCGCGGCAAAGCGTCGCGATATATCCCGCCAATCGATGGGACTGGTAGAATCGCCGCCGGTTCACATGAGGTTTTTCCATGCACGATCCCCACAGCGAGCGCATGAGTGGTAGCGAGACCCGCGCAGCAAGCGGTCTGGCCCTGGTGTTCGCCTTCCGTATGCTTGGCATGTTCATGGTGTTGCCGGTACTGGCGACCTATGGGATGGACTTGGCTGGAGCGACGCCGGCCCTGATTGGCCTGGCGATTGGCGCTTATGGCCTGACCCAGGCGATTTTCCAGATTCCGTTCGGGATCATTTCCGACCGCATTGGCCGCCGCCCGGTGATTTACCTGGGGCTGATCGTCTTCGCCCTTGGCAGTGTATTGGCGTCCCGGGCCGATTCGATCTGGGGCGTGATCGCCGGCCGGATCCTGCAGGGCGCTGGTGCGATCTCCGCGGCGGTCATGGCCTTGCTGTCCGACCTGACCCGCGAGCAACACCGCACCAAGGCGATGGCCATGATCGGCATGACCATCGGCCTGTCGTTTGCCGTGGCCATGGTGGTCGGCCCGTTGCTGACCCGCGCCTTTGGCCTGTCCGGCCTGTTCCTGGCCACCGGTGGCATGGCGTTGTTTGGCATTGCGATCGTGATGTTCATGGTGCCGCGCTCCACGGGCCCGTTGCAGCACCGCGAGTCCGGTGTCGCGCGCCAGGCCTTGCTCCCGACTCTCAAGCATCCGGACCTGCTGCGCCTGGACCTGGGCATTTTTGTGTTGCACGCGATGTTGATGTCCAGCTTCGTTGCCTTGCCGCTGGCGCTGGTCGAGAAAGCCGGGCTGCCGAAGGAGCAGCACTGGTGGGTGTACCTGACTGCGTTGCTGATTTCTTTCTTCGCCATGATCCCGTTCATTATCTACGGCGAGAAAAAACGCAAAATGAAACGAGTTTTACTCGGCGCCGTCGTGACGTTGATGCTCACTGAGCTATTCTTCTGGCAGTTCGGTGACAGCTTGCGGGCCCTGGTGATTGGTACGGTGGTGTTCTTCACCGCGTTCAATCTGCTGGAAGCTTCGTTGCCGTCGCTGATCAGCAAGGTTTCACCGGCAGGCGGCAAGGGCACGGCGATGGGGGTGTATTCCACCAGCCAGTTCCTTGGCTCGGCACTGGGGGGAATCCTCGGTGGCTGGCTGTTCCAGCATGGCGGTCTGTCGGTTGTGTTCCTCGGATGCGCCGGTCTGGCTGCCCTCTGGCTGGCCTTTGCTGTTACCATGCGCGAACCTCCCTACGTCACAAGCCTGCGCTTGCCGTTGTCGCCCGAAGCGATCCGCGAAGCCGGTCTGGTTGAGCGCCTGAAGGCGGTTGTAGGGGTAACAGATGCAGTGATCATCGCGGATGAAGCGGCGATTTACATCAAACTGGATACCGAATTATTGGATCGCACCACCCTTGAGCGCCTGGTGAACAACCCGGCCGGGACAGCGTGCGTAGCCTAGGAGAACGTTATGGCCCGTGGGGTTAACAAAGTCATATTGGTCGGCACTTGCGGCCAGGATCCCGAAGTACGCTACTTGCCTAACGGTAATGCCGTGACCAACCTGAGCCTGGCGACCAGCGAACAGTGGACCGACAAGCAAACCGGTCAGAAAGTCGAAAAGACCGAATGGCACCGTGTGTCGATGTTCGGCAAGGTTGCAGAAATCGCCGGCGAATACCTGCGTAAAGGCTCGCAGGTGTACATCGAAGGCAAGCTGCAGACCCGCGAGTGGGAAAAAGACGGTATCAAGCGTTACACCACCGAAATCGTGGTCGACATGCAAGGCACCATGCAACTGCTGGGCGGCCGTCCACAGGGCGACCAGCAGGGCCAGGGCGGCGGTAACAACTACCAGCAATCCGCTCCGCGCCAGCAGGCTCCACGTCCACAGCAGTCCGCACCGCAACAGTCGCGCCCGGCTCCACAGCAGGCCGCTCCTCAGCCGGCTCCGGATTTCGACAGCTTCGATGACGATATTCCGTTCTAAAACAGCGGCAAGCCTGAAGCTACACACGGCAAGCTGAAATAAAAAACCCGCACTTCGCCAGGACGTGCGGGTTTTTTTATGGGCGACGAACTCAGGCCGCGAGGAAGTCGCCGGCCGACACCACGTTGGCATAGGCGAATGCCAGGGCTGCCATGAACGCCGCATGCACATGCGCTGCCGGAACCGTTACGCCATTGAATTCCAGGTCGCGGGTGGCGCAGGCGTCGTGGATGACGGTGACCGTGTAGCCAAAATCCGCCGCCGCACGGGCGATGCCATCGACGCACATATGGCTCATGCTGCCCACGACTACCAGCTCCTTGATGCCTTGCTCGTCGAGGATCGATTTCAGGTCGGTTTCGCGGAACGAGTTGACGAAGTGTTTGAGCACTACCGGTTCATCGGCGCGATTGAGCACTTTAGGGTGCAGCTTGGCGCCTTCGGAGTTCGGGGCGAAAAACGGCGCGTTCTCGGAGGTGAATTCGTGGCGGATATGCACCACCGGATCGCCAGCGTCGCGGAAGGCCTTGATCAGGCTGACGGCGTTGTCGGCAGCGGTGTCGGCCCCGACCAGTGGCCACTTGCCCTGGGGGAAGTAGTCGTTCTGGATATCGACTACGATGAGCGCTTGCTTGGCCATGACTGATTCCTCGAAATGTGTGTTGGGGGGTGGAATCCAGTATTGGCGTTGGCTGGCGATCCGGGGATTGGCCGCACCGACAATAAGAGGGGGAAAACTGACAATGAACGCAGAAATGGCAATCGCCGAAATCGGTGTGCTGATTTATCCTGGCGCGCAGATGGCGGCAGTGCACGGCTTGACGGATTTGTTCGGGGTGGCCAACCGGATCGCCGCCGAGCAGCAGAGTGCGCAATTGCCGATACTGCGGGTCAGCCACTGGCAGGTCGAAGGCGATCAGTTGCCAGTGCGGATCTTTGACAGTCATCCAGGCCAAGAGCGCGCCCTGGTGGCGGTGTTGATTCCGCCGTCGATTGCCGGTTTTTCCGAGGGCCAGGCGCCCAAGGGATTGATCCACTGGTTACGCGAGCAACATGCCGGCGGCGCGACGCTTGGCGGGGTGTGCGTGGGCTCTATCCTGCTGGCTGAAAGCGGACTGCTCGACGGTCGTAGCGCCACCACCCACTGGACCTCGGCCAAAGCGTTTGCCGAGCGTTATCCGGCGATCAGGCTCAAGGCCGATACGCCGATTGTCGATGATGGCGACCTGATTACCACGGCCGGGTTGATGGCGTGGTCCGAGCTTGGGTTGCGCCTGGTCAATCGTCTGCTGGGGCCGAGTATTGCGACCAACACGGCGCGCTTTCTGGTGGTGGAACACAGCGACAGTGCCAGTGAGTGTGGCAGCAACTTTGCGCCGATCCTCAGTCATGGCGACGCGGCGATCCTTAAGGTGCAGCACTGGTTGCAAAGCACGGGCGCGACCGATGTCTCGCTGGCGGCCATGGCCGAAAAGGCCGGGCTGGAAGAACGTACCTTCCTGCGCCGCTTTCGCGCGGCCAGCGGGCTCAAGCCCACCGAGTACTGCCAGCATCTGCGGGTTGGCAAGGCTCGGGAAATGCTCGAATTCACCAACGGCACCATCGACCATATTGCCTGGACCGTGGGTTATCAGGACCCCGGGGCGTTTCGTGCGACGTTCAAGAAAATCACCGGGCTGGTGCCGAGTGATTATCGGGCGCGGTTTGGGGTGGGCCCGATTGCCACCGCACGATAAATCTACGGTATTCCCTTGTAGGAGTGAGCCTGCTCGCGATAGCGGTGTGTCCGACAGATTGTTTTGAATGTGAAACAGTCATCGCGAGCGGGCTCACTCCTACAGGGGCATCGTGCAAAATACCGGAATATCAAAGGGTGTCGTGCAGAATAAAACAGGCCGCATGCCATCACTTTTTGCTCAATTGACTGATTTAAAACGCCTTTCGACCTATAAAGCCTTGGCTTGATCTCTGCACCCGTACTTCCACATTCATTAAGCGTTGATTGAAGGGGGATGCATGACCCCAACAAACCGCAAGAAACTGGTAGTCGCCCATTCGGTGCTTCCTGATGCGCCGTTACATGAAATCGAAACCAACCGCGCACTGGCTCGCTGGCTGGCGCAGATATTGGGGCTCAAGTACGGCGGCAGCTACGACCCACCGATTCACGACGGACGCGACCTCTACCTGCTACCGACCCAGACACTGGTGGGCGCTTCGGCTGCCCGGCAATTGGGTGTCAAGGGGCCGGAGGATTTGTGGGGCGGTTACGTCGAGCACGATTTCATCTGCACCAAAGCCATCAGCCACGGATTGCTCAACTGGCAGGCCCATGCCCCGCGAGGCTGGTCGCCGCTGTTCTCCGAACGGGTGCGCAGCGTTGTGCTCGACGGCCTCAGTGTGTTTGCGCTCAAGGATGCCCGCCCGGCGGCGGAGCACCTGTTGTACACCGGGCCGATTCGCTTGAAGCCGATCCATGCCTGTGCCGGACGTGGCCAGGAAGTGATCGACAGCCTCGATGCGTTCGACGAAGTGCTGGCCCGGCCAGAGGCCGAGGCGATGTTCAGCGAAGGCGTGGTGCTCGAACAGGATCTGGGGCAGGTCATCACCCACAGCGTCGGCCAGAGTTTTATCGGCGGCCAATGGCTCAGTTACTGCGGTGATCAATACCTGACCGAAGACCCTCAGGGTGAAGCGGTTTATGGCGGCTCCAACCTGTTGGTGGTGCCAGGAAGGTATGACGAATTGTTGAAGCTGGATCTACCGGATGATGTACGTCTGGCGATCCATCAAGCCCAGGTATTCGATAGCGCGGCAGATGAGGCCTATCCGGGTTTTTATGCTTCGCGGCGTAATTACGATATCGCCCAAGGCGTTGGCAGCGACGGCCGGCCACGCAGCGGCGTGCTCGAGCAATCGTGGCGCATAGGCGGTGCCAGCAGCGCCGAAGTGGCGGCCTTGCAGAGCTTTGTCAACGACCCGCAGATGCGCGCGATTCGCGTATCTTCGGTAGAAACCTACATTGGCCAGCCGCTGCCGGCGGACGCCATTGAGGTGTACCGCGGACCGGCGCAGGCCAGCGAATTTCTCCTCAAGTACGTGACGGTTAAATCCTATGACGGCTAGAAGCGAATCCATCCAGATCGACATCGACAACGAACAGATGAGCGGGACCTTTCTCAGCCCCAAATCGAAAGTCCCCGGCGTGCTCTTCGTGCACGGCTGGGGCGGTAGCCAGGAGCGGGACCTGGAGCGCGCCAAAGGTATCGCCGGTTTGGGCTGTGTGTGCCTGACGTTCGACCTGCGCGGGCACACCGGCGGTACCGGCATTCCCTTGTCCCGAGTGACCCGCGAAGACAACCTGCGCGACCTGCTGGCGGCCTATGACCGCTTGCTCGCGCACCCGGCGCTCGATACCTCGGCGATTGCCGTGGTCGGCACCAGTTACGGCGGCTACCTGGCCGCGATCCTGACCTCGCTGCGGCCGGTGCGCTGGCTGGCGCTGCGGGTGCCGGCGCTGTATCGCGACGAACAGTGGCATACGCCCAAACGCGAACTGGACAAGCTCGATCTGCGCGATTACCGCAGCACCCTGGTGCGTGCCGACAGCAATCGGGCGTTGCATGCCTGTTCAGCGTTCAAGGGCGATGTGCTGCTGGTGCAATCCGAGACCGACGACTACGTGCCCCACGCGACGATCATGAGTTATCGGGCGGCCTGCCAGCAGACGCATTCGCTGACCCACCGCATTATCGACGGGGCCGACCATGCGCTGAGTGATCCGGTCTCGCAGCAGGCGTATACCTCGATATTGGTGGACTGGATTACCGAGATGGTGGTCGGGGAACGGTTGAGCATTATTCAGTCTTAGGGGGGGTGGTGTTTGGGCGAATGCGTCCTCACAACCCGCACATAATCACTTGGGCTTCTTCGCAATCCGCAACGACTTGGCCTTGGTCTCCACCAACAAATACATCACCAGCGTAATCAACAACGGCAGGATGAAATAAATCGCCCGATAGGCCAGCAATCCCGCCACCAGGCTACCCCGCGAAACCTCGTGTTGCAGCAGCGCCACAAACACCGCCTCCAGCACGCCGAGGCCGGCGGGAATGTGCGTGATGACCCCGGCGATGGCGCTGATCAACAACACCCCCAGCACCAGTGGATAGTCCAGTTTGCTCGGCAACAACGTGAATATCACCGCCGCCATCAGCGACCAGTTCAGTGCGCCAAGGGCCAGTTGCAGCACCGCCATGCGCAGTGACGGCAAGTCGATTTCAATGCCGCGAATCGACCATTCCCGACGCTTGGCAAACCGGCAGGCCAGCAGATACCCGGCGCTCACCAGCAACAGCAAAACCCCCACCGCTTGCAGCGCGCTGCTGCTGAGTTTCCAGCCCGGCGGCATGCGCACCAGGCCGCTGCTGAACACCGCGCCGGCAATCACCATGTAGCCGAACCAGTTGGTCGCCAGGCTCAGGCCAAGGATTTTCGCGATGTTGCCCTTGCTGACGCCGAGCCGCGAATACAAGCGGTAGCGCATGGCGATGCCGCCGACCCAGGCACTCAAGTTGAGGTTGAAGGCATAGCTGATGATCCCCACCGGCAAGATCTGTTTCCACGTCAGGTCCTGGCGGATGTAGGTGCGACCGATCAAATCGAAGCAGGCGTACACCAGAAAACTCACCAGGGTCAGTCCCGACGCGATGACCAGCGTGCGGACCTTGAAGTCGGCCAGGGTGTCGAACACTTCGTTCCATTCGATGCGCTGGGCGAGCAGCGTGAACAACACGATCAGCATCAGGAAAAACAGCATCGTCAGCGGTCGCTTCCAGCGGCTCCAATGGGACTTGCCCGAACTGTTGGCCTGGGCCGTCGCGGGGTTCTCAGCGCGGTTCATGGTCAGTGCTCCCGTTCGGCGAGGGGAAGGGTTTGAGACGCGGTTTATGCGCCGGCAACCAACCGGCCCAAGCCGGGAAATGCCGCAGGAAGTGAAATACCAGGAAGCCGACAGTCATGTGCCAGACCCGCCCGCGGGGGGCGTTCTCGGGTGACATGACGTTGCAATGGTGATCGCTGAGGTCTTCCAGTCGATTGAACAAATGGCGATTGAAGGCCCGGTCGCGAATCAGCACGTTGGCTTCCAGGTTCATCGACAGGCTCAACGGGTCGAGATTGCTCGAGCCAACGGTGCTCCAGTCTTCATCCACCAGCGCCACCTTGCCGTGCAGTGGGCGGTCGCAATATTCGTAGATCTTCACCCCGGACTTGAGCAGGTAGTCGTAGGTCATGCGCGCAGCGAGCTTGGCCACCAGCATGTCCGGTTGCCCCTGCAGAATCAGCCGCACATCCACGCCCCGACGCGCTGCGTTGCGAATCTCGCGCAGCAGGCGGAAACCGGGAAAGAAATAAGCGTTGGCGATCACCACCCGACGTTGCGCCTGGCGCAACACCTGGCGGTAAACCTCTTCGATGTCGGTCGGGTGCTCGCCGTTATCGCGGTACACCAGCCGCACCTGACCATCGTGATTACTGAAGGCCAGCTCCGATCGCCGCTCACGACGGCGTTGCCACCAGTATTTGGCGTGCACCGGACGACCGCATTGCAGCAGGGCGAAGTGATGGATGTCGGCCACGGCCGGGCCTTGGACTTCCACGGAGTAGTCCTGCTTGGCTTCCGGCCCGAAGTCCGCCAGGTGATCGGCGGAAAAGTTGATCCCGCCGAGAAAGGCCACGCGGCCGTCGACCACCACAATCTTGCGGTGCAGGCGCCGGAACCAGTTGGTGCGGATGCCCAGGTGTTTCGGTGCCGGGTCGAATATTTGCAGGTGCACGCCGGCCGCGGTCAGGGCCGTGAGAAACCCGGTGCTCAGTTCGCCGCAGCCAAAACCGTCGAGGCTGACGGTCGTGCGCACGCCACGCTGTGCGGCGTCAATGAGGATCTGTTGCAGCTCATGGCCGACCTTGTCCTCGAACAGGATGAAGGTTTCCAGCAGGATTTCACTCTGCGCCCCGCGCAGGGCTTCAAATACCCGCGGAAAATATGCTTCGCCGTTTTCCAGCAACTCGACCCGATTGCTGCCTTGCCAACCGTATTCGACATCGACCGCCGCCGGCTCGCGGACCGGTGGCGCCGGGATCTGCTCCAGGGTGGTTTTTTCCATCGACTGGCTGCTCATAGCTCGATCTCCACCGACAGTGGAGCGTGATCGGACAGGTGCGACCAGGGCCGCGAGGTCAGCACTTGCGGTTCGCTGGCCTTGAGGTTGCGTACGTAGATGCGGTCCAGGCGCAAGGCCGGCAAGCGTGCGGGGAAGCTGCGCGCCGGTTTGCCGTGATGCGCGGCGAAGACTTCATGCAATCCGCTGGGCTTGAGCAGGGCATCGGCGCGCTGGCGCCAGTCGTTGAAGTCGCCGGCCACGATCACCGGGGCATCGGCGGGCAGGGCTTCCAGGCGCTGGGCAAGCAGTTTCAGTTGGGCGGTGCGGTGGGCTTCGCGCAGCCCCAGGTGCACGCAAATCGCATGCACTTCGAGGCCGTCGCCGGGCAGGCGCAATACGCAATGCAGGAGGCCGCGGTTCTCGTGGCCGCTGATCGAAACGTCGAGGTTGTCGTGACGGATGATCTGGAATTTCGACAACAGCGCATTGCCGTGATCACCCGCCGGGTACACCGCGTTGCGTCCGTAGGCGAACTGCGGCCACAGGGTGTCGGCGAGGAATTCGTACTGCGGCACTTCCGGCCAATTGATGTAGCGCTTGGGGTGGTGTTCGTGGGTGCCGTGGACTTCCTGCAAGAACACCACGTCGGCGGACACATTGCGCACGGCCTGGCGCAACTCCGGCAGGATGAAACGCCGGTTGAAGGCGGTGAAGCCTTTATGGGTATTCACCGTCAGCACCTTGAAGCGGCGCACGGTCGCGTTGATGGGCGTCTGTTCGTCGGTCACGCCGACCGGCTCTGGAATGCTCATGGCAATACGCCCTCGGCGGCAGGCTCACCGGGGACGGTAGCGAGGTTTTGGTCCAGGTGCAGACGCTCCAGCAAATGGCGGGCATCGAAGGGCGCGCGGACTTTGATGTCGTTATCGAAATAGCAGAACACTTCCCGGGATTTGCGCGCCTTTGGCTTCAATCGGGGCGCGATCAACTGCGGGTCCGCCGGTTGTTGGCCGCGGTGCCAGGCTTCGATGCGTTCGCCCCAGCGCTTCAGTGCCTGCGGGGTGTAGCCGCTGGCATAGAGCGCTTCGGCACCGTGCAGGCGCAGGTAGACAAAATCGCTGGTGATGTCTTCGCGGTACGGCCATTTGCCGGCGGTGTCGGCAATCACCAGCGCCGTGTTGTAGCGCTTGAGCAAGCGCACGAACTGCGGGTCGACAAAGCTTTCGTTACGGACTTCCACGGCATGGCGCACGGGCTGTTTTTTGTACGCCTTGAGGCTGGCGTGGCCGTTGACGTGGGCGTCGTGCTGGCGGGCGAGGGCGGCAGCCTGTTCGGTGTTGTGAGGAAGTTGGTCGAGAAAGGTTTCGAACAACTCGGCATCGAATTTGAAGTTGGGCGGGAATTGCCAGAGGATCGGGCCGAGTTTTTCCTTCAGTTCCAGCACCCCGGACGCAAAGAAATTCGCCAGCGGCTTGTGGATGTCTCGCAAGCGCTTGATATGCGTGATGAAGCGCGGGGCCTTGACGCTGAACACGAAGCCCAAAGGCGTTTCGTCGTACCACTGGGCGTAACGTTCGGGCCGTTGCAGGGCGTAGAACGATCCATTGATTTCGATGCTGTTGACCGCCCGCGAAGCGAATTGCAATTCGCGCTTCTGGGTCAGGCCCTCGGGGTAGAAATCCCCCCGCCAAGGCGTATAGCGCCAGCCTGAAATACCGATATGAATCGCCGCCATGTCGCCTCCGGTCTGACTACCCTGTCTTGGGATGACTGCGGCGCAACGGCGAAAGTTTCGCCGTTGATACGGACGGTACCTGTAGGAGTCGGCTTGCCGGCGAAAGCGGTATGTCGGTCTCATCCTTGTTTAATGTGCATCCGTCTTCGCCGGCAAGCCGGCTCCTACAAGGTTTCACGCCAGCCAAAATGCTGGCCGATGCCGGTCGCGAACATCATGGCAAGCGCGCTGGCGGCATTTTCCTTCGGCACTAGACTGGTGGCGAGGGTTTGGAAAAAAATACAGGGAAGGACGTTTGATATTTGCTCCAGGCGCAAAGATCGCGAAAGCGAGTGTTAGGCTGTGGCGAGGGGGCTTGCCCCCGTTCGGCTGCGCAGCAGTCGCAAGCTCTTCGACCGCGGTGTATCCGATGAATCCGACAGTAAGGTTTTGGGGGCGCTTCTTACCTCAACGGGGGCAAGCCCCCTCACCACAGGAGCTATCGCTGTCCCACTATCAGCAGGCAATATCCGAACTTGCCCGGCATTTCTCGATCAGTTCCTTACCGTCACAGCCAAAGGAGCGGGTGCTTTGATCAGGCTCAAGACCGCGATACTGCTCGGAGCACTGTTGTTGCTGGGCAGCGAGCAACTGGAGGCCGCCGCGATACCGGGGCTGCCCGCCGCATCGACCGCCGCGACGCCACCGGCCCATCCCGAACCGCTGGTACAGGGCGGTCTGCTGGGGGCCATCAGTTCCAGCATCGATGAGGTGCAGAGCAGGCTCGATCTCAACCAGAATATCGTCGACGCCTGGCGCCTGCGAGCCGACCGTGCCGCCGATGAAGTGGATCAACTGGTCAACCAGCCATCGGCGCGCTCGCCGTGGAGCGTTGCCAGCGATTTCCTGATCCTGACCTGCGTATGGGCGACGGTGTTCGGCGTGCTCTGGCTGCTCGGGCGGTTGTTGGCCCAACGCCTGTGTGAACATCGGTTGATGCTCAGCCGTGAACGCGGCCAAGCGTTGCTCGGCTACGTGTTGCCCTATACCTTGCCGGCGCTGGTCAGCCTGCCGCTGACGATTTACGCCAGCCAGTTCCTGCCGTTTTCCGCCGGTCGTGCGCTGGCGTTATGTCTTGCCTATGCCACCAGCGCAGGGATTTTTGCCGCCTCGTTGGTGCTGTCGCTGGTGGTCGTGTTCAATGCCGGGCACAAGCGGCGGGCGGTGCAGATTATCCGCCAGCAAACGCCGCGTCCGTTGTTCGGTATCGGCTTTCTGGTGGCCTTGAGCGATGCGCTGACCAGCCCGCAGATCGCCCATCAACTGGGCAACAACCTGACCAGCAGCATCGCGGTGTTCACAGGGCTGGCCGCGTCGATTTCCTTCGGCCTGTTGGTGATCCGCATGCGCCGCCCCGTGGCTCACGTGATTCGTATCCTGCCGCTGGCCCAGCGTCTCAAGCAGCCGGCGTTGCGGGAAACCCTGCGGATATTTTCCGGGCTCTGGTATTGGCCGATCCTGTTGATGGTGCTGGTGTCGATCATCAATCTGATCGGTGCTGGCGCGGACAATCAGCGCGTGCTGCGCAGCGCATTGTTCACCACGGTATTGCTGATTGCGACAGTGTTTCTCAGCACCACGCTGCACCATCTGTTCAAGGCCCGCAGCGAAGCCGACCTGCGTCGCAGCAGCGCCTACAAGGAGCGTTTCCTCAACCTGTCCCACGCCTTGCTACGCATCGGCATGGCCATTGTGTTTATCGATATTCTCGGGCGGATCTGGGGCGTGTCGCTGTTCGAGTTCGCGGTGGGCAATGCCGTGGGCCGGGCGATCAGTGATTCGCTGAGCCACATCGGCTTGATCTTCCTGGTGACCTGGATGGGCTGGGTGGTGCTCGACACGGCGATCCAGGAAGCCCTGAAACCACCGACCAACAAACGCTCGGCCCGCCAGCCGAGCACGCGAGTGAAAACCATCCTGCCGCTGCTGCGCAACGCGATCAAAATCATCCTGGTGGTGATTTGCGCGATCACCACCATGGCCAATCTTGGGATCAACGTGGCGCCGTTCCTGGCCGGTGCCGGAGTGATCGGGCTGGCGATCGGTTTCGGTTCCCAGCAACTGGTGCAGGACGTGATCACCGGGCTGTTCATCATCATCGAAGACACCCTGTCCATCGGCGACTGGGTGGTGCTCGACTCCGGCCACGCCGGTACTGTCGAAGGCCTGACCATTCGCACCTTGCGCTTGCGCGATGGCAAGGGCTTTGTGCACTCGGTACCGTTCGGGCAGATCAAGGCGGTAACCAACCAATCCCGGCAATTCGCCTATGCGTTTTTCTCGGTGCAGTTCACCTACGACACTGACGTCGACAAGGCCATCGAATTGATTCGTGAAGCCGGGCATTCCATCAGCAGTGATCCGTTCCTGCGCTACAACCTGCAAGGGCCGCTGGATGTGTTTGGCGTCGACAAGATGGACCTCAACGGCGTAGTGCTGACCGCGCAATTCCGCACGGTTTCCGGTGGCCAGTATGCGGTGAGCCGGGCCTTCAACCAGCGTTTGAAAAAGCTTGTGGATAACTGCCCGTGGGTGCACTTCGCGCAAACTTATCCACAGCAGGCGCTGGTGCCGCGGCAACCGGTCGAAGCGCCACCAGAAGCGGAACCGGAGCATGCGGCGGTATTGATGCCGGATCGGCCACGCCCCCAATAACCCCCCTTTGTAGGCGTTGGCTTGCCAGCGAAGGCGCCGGGTCAGCCGACCCTGATGTTGGAGCCGATGGCCTCTTCGCTGGCAAGCCAGCTCCTACAAGGATTGTGGTTGTTCACACACATGGTATTGGCGACGAAACCTGTAGGCGCTGGCTTGCCAGCGAAGGCGCAGGGTCAGGCAACATTGATGTTGGAGCCGATGGCCTCTTCGCTGGCAAGCCAGCTCCTACAAGGATTGTGGTTGTTCACACACATGGTATTGGCGACGAAACCTGTAGGCGCTGGCTTGCCAGCGAAGGCGTCAGGTCGGGCGATATCAGTGCCGGATCAGTTTGTGGCGCACCTCGGCACTGAGTTGCTGATCCTGTTCCCCCCAGAACTGCTGCTTGCCGGCAATCTCAGCAGCCACCGGCAACCCGTCGCGGTACACCAAGCGATTGCTCGCCAGCGCCGGGACTTTCGCCCCGGGCAACAGCGTGCCGGCGAGGTTCAGCGGGTCGACGCCGCACACCGCGACCAGGCTGCCGTCAGGGGGGCGACGGCGAACTTCGCGCAATAACGGAATCGCCTCGGGCAGGGCGAATTGCTCGCCCGCCAGGCCACTGACAAATCGCCCGCCACGTATGTCGCCCCGTGCTTCCAGTCTATGGAACGTGCGCAGCAGTTCGCGCCAGCTCGGCAGCCAATCCGCCTCCCGTTCCAGCAAGCGCCAGAACACCACCCCGTAGCGGCGCAACAAGGCCATGGCGACATGTTCCAGAGTCTCGGCCGGCGTCGGCGCGGGCCGTTGGTTTTCCGCCACCGGCGCGGCAGGTGCGCGTCGCAGCAACGCCCAGCGCCCGGCGTCGTCCATGCCGCCGATAAACGCCCCGCGTCCACGTCGACCATTGCGCGGCTGGCGCTTGCTGGCCGGGGTGATCAGGGCGCGCAATCCGGCAAAACTGTCGGCGTTTACCAGCCCCGCGCCCACCAGTTCCTGCAAGGCGATTTCCAGCTCCGAACGCAGCAAATGTGCCTCATGGATCAACTCATCGAAAAACAGCGCGCCCTGTTGGCTGAGCGCGGCATGGACCTTTTGTGTTTTCGGCGACAGTTCGCTGACCGGCGTCTGTTCGGTCAAGTCGCTCCAGAGCCCGACCCGGTTACGCGGCAGCAAGACAATCGGTGTGCTGCGCAGCGCCGTGCTGGCGCTTTTGTTGGGCGCGGTCAGGCGCGTCCATACCAGTTTGCCGCTGCGACACAAATCATCCAGCCAGGTCGCCGAGTAGTCCTTGATTCGCGCCGGCAGAATGTCGCTGTCCCAGGCGGACGCGGCGGCAGGGTAGCCTTCCAATTGCGCGACGACGGCGGGCAGTATCGCCGAGCCCTGGCCCTGGCTTGCGCTCGACACATGCTGCCAGTCGAACAGGAACCGCATGAAATCCTGCATCGCCACCGGTTCGATTTCCCGGCGCAGGCGCTTGACCGTGTAGCGGTGAATCCGCGCCAGCAAATGCCGCTCGCACCATTCTTCTTCTGCGCTGCCGGGCGTGAAGCGACCGCGCAGCACGTAGCCTTCGCGTTCCAGTTGGGCCAGGGCTTGATTCACTTGCGCGGCGGGCAAACCCAGCGGTTCGGCGATCCGTTCGAGCGCCAACGGCCCGAACGCGCTGAGCCGTGCGCGGATCAATTCGACAATGGCTTCGTCGACCTCCCAAGCGTCATCAAAACCCGGCAACGGTTGCAGCGCTGGCGACAATTGGGCCTGTGGATAAATCGCCCGCAGGCACGTCAGGCGTTCCAGCGCCAACCACAGCGATTGCCCGGCATTGATCTGCAAGCGGCTTGCGCGTCCGCTGTCGGCCAGGGTGGTCAGCCAGTCGAGCCACGACGGGTTGGCGCCAGCCTCGGCATCGGTGATGCACGCCAGGCTCATCAACGCTTCGTGCATTTCATCGACACCGGAGGGCGCAGGCCAGGCTTGCTCGCGCACTGCGGCAATTGCCTCGGGGTCCAGCGCACCGAGGTCGTCGGTTGATTGCGGATCGCTCCAGCGCCGGTTGAGCACGGCTTGGGTGCGGCGTTCTTCCAGCGGCGCATCGTCGAGAAAGGTGTAGGGCCGGGCACTGAGAATCTCTGCCGCCAGCGGTGAGGGTGCCGGCAAGTCGCGGCTGATCAGGCGGATCTCGCCGCGCTCCATGCGCCGCAACAGGGCCAGCCAGCCTTGCGTGTCCATGGCGTCGTGCAGGCAATCGTCGAGGGTTTGCTCCACCAGCGGGTGGTCGGGAATTTCCCGTTCACCGGCAAGGTTTTCGACGCAGGCAATCTGGTCGGGAAACACGCTGGCAATCAGGTCTTCGCTTTTCATCCGCTGGATCTGCGGCGGCACTTTGCGCCCGCCGCTGTAGCGCGGCAGCGCCAGCGCCACACCGGCATTCCAGCGCCAGCGCACGCCAAACAGCGGCGCGTCGAGCACGGCCTGGATCAGGATGTGCTCGGCGCTGTTGCTGTGCAGGTAACGCCAGACGTCGTCCAATTCAAAACTGTGGCTGGTGGACAGCGACAGCACGATGGCGTCTTCGCTGGCAGCGGCCTGCAATTCGAAGTTGAAGGTGCGGCAAAAACGCTTGCGCAAGGCCAGGCCCCAGGCGCGGTTGATGCGGCTGCCGAATGGCGTGTGAATCACCAGTTGTGTGCCGCCGGACTCGTCGAAAAAACGCTCCATCAACAGCGTGTCTTGCGAGGGCAGGGCGCCGAGCGTTTGCCGGGCACGGGCCAGGTATTCTACCAGTTGTTCGGCGCTGGCCAGGTTCAGGCCGAGGGTCCCGGTCAGCCAGTCAAGTGCGGGCTGCAGGTTGCCGGGGGCAGCCCCCAGCAAGTCGTCCAGGTGCGCTTGCAGACGGGCCACCGCGCTGGACAACTCGGCACTGCGCCCCGGTGCTTCACCGAGCCAGAAGGGGATGGTCGGCGGCTGGCCTTGGGCATCCTCGACCCGGACCTTGCCGGTTTCCACGCGCAGGATGCGATAGGAGGTATTGCCTAACTGGAAGATATCGCCGGCAATGCTTTCCACCGCGAAGTCTTCGTTGATGGTGCCGATGTTCAGCCCTTGAGGCTCCAGCAGCACGCTGTAGTCGGCGTTGTCCGGAATCGTCCCGCCACTGGTCACGGCCGTCAGTTTCGCGCCACGGCGGCCGCGCAGGGAGCGGTTCACGGCGTCGCGGTGCAGGTAGGCGCTGCGGATGCCCTGACGCCCGTTGTAACCCTCGGCGAGCAGGTGCAGCAGCGCCTGGTAGTGCTTGTCGTCAAGGTCGGCATAGGGCGAGGCGCGGCGCAGCATGTCCAGCAGCGCTGGTTCCGACCATTCCTGGCAGCTGACCTCGGCGATGATCTGCTGCGCCAGCACGTCGAGCGGCGCCTGCGGCATCAGCAAGGTGTCGAGTTCGCCGCGGCGCACGCTATCGAGAAGAGCCGCACATTCGATCAGATCGTCGCGGGTGGTGGCGAACAAACGGCCCTTGGGCGTGCCGCCGACCTGGTGCCCGGAACGACCGACCCGTTGCAGGAACCCGGCAATCGAACGCGGCGAGGCGATCTGGCACACGAGGTCGACGTCGCCAATGTCGATCCCCAGTTCGAGTGATGCCGTGGCGATCAGCACTTGCAGGTCGCCACGCTTGAGGCGCTGTTCGGCGTCCAGGCGAAACTCCTTGGCCAGGCTGCCGTGATGGGCGGCGACGGCGTGCTTGCCGAGGCGTTCGCTCAAGTGACGGCTCAGGCGTTCGGCCAGGCGTCGGGTGTTGACGAAAATCAGCGTGGTCCGGTGTTCCCGGACGAGGGCGGCGAGGCGGTCGTAGACCCGTTCCCAGACATCATTCGCCATCACCGCCGAGAGCGGCACCGGCGGTACTTCGATGTCGAGGTCGCGGGGGCGGGCGTGGCCGATGTCGACGATCTCGCAAGCGCGGTCGCGACCCACCAGAAAGCGTGAGACGGCTTCGATGGGTTTTTGCGTGGCCGACAGGCCGATGCGCAGTAGCGCCTGCGGACAGAGTGCTTGCAGGCGTTCGAGGCTCAGGGCCAGGTGGCTGCCGCGTTTGCTGGCGGCCATGGCATGAATCTCGTCGATGATCACTGTTTGCGTGGTGCCGAGCATCTGTCGACCGGAGTCGGAACCGAGCAGCACATAGAGCGATTCTGGTGTGGTCACCAGGATGTGCGGCGCCGTCTTGCGCATCGCCGAGCGATCTTTTTGCGGGGTGTCGCCGGTGCGCACGGCGGTGGTGATCTGCAACTCCGGCAAGCCCATCACGCGCAGTTGTTCGGTGATCCCGGCCAGCGGGTTTTGCAGGTTGATCTGGATGTCGTTGGACAGCGCCTTGAGGGGCGAGACGTAGACCACCAGGGTGGCGTCGGGCAGGCCGTCGGCGGATTCCAGGCCGCGCTGCACCAGGTCGTCGATGACCGCGAGAAACGCGGTGAGGGTCTTGCCGGAACCGGTGGGCGCGGCGATCAGGGTCGAGCATCGCTGGCGGATCAACGGCCACGCCCGGGCCTGGGCGGCGGTGACCGCTGGGAAGGTGTGATTGAACCAGGCGCTGACGGCGGGGTGAAAACCGTTCAGGGCACTGTCTGCGGGAATGGGCAGGTTCATGGGGCCAGTTATGCGGGTGGGGCGCTGAAGATGCAAGTACCGCTCGGGATCTCTGGTGGTCTTCTGGGCCTCTTCGCTGGCAAGCCAGCTCCCACAGTGTCCGTGTGATTCACACATTACATGTTCACAGAAAATCCCTGTGGGAGCGGGCTTGCCCGCGATGGCGGCAGTGGCCGCAGCACAAAACCCGGACATCGACACTTTACGGGTGACGGTTGCGCACTAAACCCGCAAAATGCAACGATTCCGGCAATTACCAACGACATCGCCCCGGGCGGTGTCGATACTGCCATCGTTCCAATCAGACTGGGCCTGCTGACTCTATGCGAATGCGCCTTATGTTACTGGGCGGCGGAAATGCCCTTGGGCAGGCGCTGATTCGCCTCGGTGCTGAGGAAGACATCGGTTTCCTCGCCCCCCGCCCGCCCGCAGACGGCTGGGATGCCGCGAGCCTGACGCAACTGCTCGACGACACCCGTCCCGATGCGTTGATCAACCTCGCCTACTATTTCGACTGGTTCCAGGCCGAGGCCGTGAGCGAACAACGCCTGGCCAGCCAGGAACGTGCAATCGAGCGCCTGGCAGAATTGTGCCAGCACCACAACATCGTCCTGCTGCAACCTTCCAGTTATCGCGTGTTCGACGGCTCCCGCGCCACCGCCTACAGCGAAAAAGACGAACCCGTGCCTCTGGGATTGCGGGGCCAGGCCTTGTGGCGCATCGAACAAAGCGTTCGCGCCACCTGCCCGCAGCACGTGCTGCTGCGTTTTGGCTGGTTGCTCGATGACAGCCCGGACGGCGCCCTCGGGCGCTTTCTCGCCCGTGCGGAAAACCCCGAAGAGCTGTTGATGGCCGACGACCGTCGGGGCAATCCGACCCCGGTCGACGACGCCGCGCGGGTGATCATTTCGGTGCTCAAGCAACTCGATTGCGCCGCGCCGCTGTGGGGCACCTATCACTACGCCGGGCATGAGGCGACCACGCCGCTGGCGCTGGGGCAGGCGATACTGACCGAGGCTCGCAGCCTGCATCCGCTGGCCATCGACGCCCCGACCGCCCAGGCGCACGCCGCGCGCCCGGACGCGGGCGAAGAACCGCAACACGCGGTCCTGGCCTGCAAAAAAATTCTCCACACCTTCGGGATCAAACCCCGCGCCTGGCGTGCGGCACTTCCCGGCTTACTGGACAGGTTCTACCGCCATGGCTGACGGCCCCGTTTTAATCACCGGTGGTGCCGGTTTCATTGGTTCGCACCTGACCGACGCGCTGCTTGCCAAGGGGCATGCGGTGCGGATCCTCGATGATATGTCCACCGGCAAACGCAGCAATCTGCCGCTGGACAACCCCAAGGTCGAACTGATTGTCGGCGATGTCGCCGATGCGGCGCTGGTTGCCCGGGCGATGGTCGGTTGCAGCGCCGTGGCGCACCTGGCCGCCGTCGCATCGGTGCAGGCCTCGGTGGACGATCCGGTGAAGACTCACCAGAGCAATTTCATCGGCACGCTGAACGTCTGCGAAGCCATGCGCCAGGCCGGGGTCAAGCGTGTGCTGTTTGCCTCCAGCGCGGCGGTGTACGGCAACAATGGCGAAGGGGAGTCGATCGACGAAGACACGCCCAAGGCGCCACTGACGCCGTACGCGGCGGACAAGCTGGCCGGCGAGCACTACTTTGATTTCTATCGCCGCCAGCATGGGCTGGAGCCGGTGGTTTTCCGTTTCTTCAACATCTTCGGTCCGCGCCAGGATCCGTCGTCGCCGTACTCCGGGGTCATCAGCATTTTCAGCGAACGCGCGCAGAAAGGGCTGCCGATCACCGTGTTCGGTGACGGCGAGCAGACGCGGGATTTCGTCTACGTCGAAGACCTGGTTGATCTCTTGGTTCAGGCCATCGAGAAACCGCAAGTCGAAGTCGGTGCGGTCAACGTGGGCTGGAATCAGGCGACGACCCTCAAGCAAATGCTCGAAGCCCTCGAAGCCGTGGTCGGCGAGCTGCCACCGGTGAGCTACGGCCCGGCGCGCTCCGGTGACATCCGGCATTCGCGGGCGAACAACCAGCGGTTGTTGGAGCGCTTCAGCACCTCCACGCAAACGCCGATGCGGGTGGGACTGGCGCGGTTGTTGGGTCGTTAGTTGCCTGCTCTGCGGACATGAAAAAGGCGCCTTTTTACAGGCGCCTTTTTCACGGCCGGAATTTTCGTTAAAGCGGACAAGCCCCCCTCGCTACACAAGCCTCATTCACCACCACGTGAACGTTCCTTAGAACTTGTAGCCCAGGCCTACCATGTACACAAACGGATCGACGTCGACGTTGACCTTGGCGCGAGTGCCCGGTGCGATCGAGTTATTTTCAACGGTGGCACGGGTATCGATGTCGATGTAGCGCACTTGGGCGTTGAGCATGACGTGCTCGGTCAGCATGTAGTCGGCACCGACCTGCCACGCCAGACCCCAGGTGTTCTGTGCCTTGAAGTTACTGAAACCGGCGGCCTTGGCCTCGCTGCTGAGGTTTTCGTCGTAGATCCAGGTGTAGTTGATGCCAGCGCCGAGGTACGGCTGGAAGGCGGACTTCGAATCCAGCGGGTAGTACACCACGCTCAGGGTCGGCGGCAGGTGTTTCAGGGATCCGAGTTTGCCGTTTGCCGCTGGCAGCGCAGTGCCCTTGAGCTTCACATCATGTTCGAACGGGGTGGCCGCAAGCAGTTCGATCCCCCAGTGGCTGTTGAGCATGTAGGCGAAGTTCAGGCCCAGTTGGGTGTCGCTGTCCATGGTCGCCTTGCCGCCCAGATCGGCACCGGCCAGCGGACCCTGGTCGACCTTAACGCTGGAACTGTCGGCTTTCGGGTTAACGGTGATGGCGCCCGCACGAAGGATGATGTCACCGGCCTCGTAGGCGTGGGCGAGCGGGGCTGCGAGCGCGAGGGCAACCAGCGAAGCGCTGAGCAAGGACTTGTTCATGGGGGCTCCAAAGGACGTTAAAAGTTTTTGATGTCCAATGGTAAGGCGCCTAACGGCTCGGTCTTTTGATGCAGCTCAATGAAAGTGGCAGGTGATGGTTTTTGCGATGTCGTTGGTGACCTCATCGCGAGCAGGCTCGCGCCCACAGGGGAATGCATTTCAACTGTAGGAGCGAGCCTGCTCGCGATGACTGACTATCAAGCAACACATGACTACCGGGTTCACTCCGGCAATTCATACAGGTAAATCTTTTCCGCCTCCATCTGGTACCCGGCATCCGCCAACTCGCTGGTCGACGCCTTGACCTGCAACGCGCCCTCGATCCAGTACGGTTGGTACAGTTCGTCGAGCTTCACGCCGACCGCGCTCTTGACGTGCACGATCTGGTTCGACGGCGGTGGCGGCACGTGGATGCAGGCGCCGAAATACGGCACCAGCAGGAACTCCGTGGTGCGTCCTTCCTCGCTCACTTCCAGCGGCACGATGTAACCCGGCAGGCGAATGTTCTGGCCATCGAGGGCGTTCACCACTGGCGCATTGGGCAGGTCCTGCTTGGCCGCCGGGGCCGACTCTGCCGACAGCGCATTGCTCATCTGCGACAGGTCGTGCAGCGGCGTCATGTTCGGCACTTCTTTGGGCGCGTCCGGCGGGATCATCTCCGACCAGGTCAAATCTCGCGGCTGCGCGGCCCACAGGGGCAGGGCGACCAGCATCAACAGCGCAAGTACAGCGCGGGGCATTTTCAACGTCCTCATAAACGGATCGACAAGCCATCGGCCAACGATTGGCGATAGGCACGCCAGGCCGGGACGCTGCCCATCAGCAGCGCGGCGATCAGGATGCCACCGAGCAGCGTCCATTCATACTCGCTTGGCCAGGACAGAGGCAGGAACAGGCCGTAATTGGCTTGCACATAACCCTGGGCCGCGGCGATGCACACATACAGCAACGCCACGCCGGCGATCACCCCCGACAGCGCCAGGGCAAAGGCTTCGAGCACCAACAGCGTCGCGATGTGCCACGGTCGAGCGCCTACCGAACGCAGGATCGCCATCTCCCGGCGGCGCTCGTTAAGGCTGGTGAGAATCGCCGTGAGCATGCCGATCAACCCGGTCAACACCACAAACAACGAGACAACGAACAGGGCTTTTTCCGCGGTGCCCATCAGGCTCCATAGCTCTTGCAGCGCCACGCCGGGCAGGATCGCCAGCATTGGCTCGCCGCGGAACTCGTTGATTTCCCGTTGCAGGGCAAAGGTCGAAATCTTGTTGTTGAGGCCCAGCATGAACGCGGTAATCGCCTGCGGCGTGAGGTCCATGTTGCGCGCCTGATCGGCGCTGATGCGGCCCTCGCCGCGGGCCGGTACGCCGTTGTGCCAGTCGATGTGAATCGCTTCCATGCCACCGAGGCTGATGTGCAACGTGCGGTCCACCGGGGTGCCGGTGCGCTTGAGAATGCCAACCACGGTGAACGGCTTGTCGTCGTGCTTGACCAGGCTGATCGCCGCCACGCCGTGGGCCAGCACCAGTTTGTCGCCGAGCTTGTAATGCAACGCATTGGCCACTTCGGCGCCGAGCACCACTTCGAATGGGTCGGTGGCAAACGCCCGGCCATCGGCCAGTTCCAGGTGCTGCTGGCGGCCGTACTGGTAGTGCTCGAAGTAGGCTTCGGTGGTGCCCATGACGCGGTAGCCGCGGTGGGAATCGCCGAGGGACATCGGGATCGCCCACTTCACTTTCGGGTTGTTGGCGAAGTGCTCGAAGCTGTCCCAGCGGATGTTGTTGGTGGCATTGCCGATGCGAAACACCGAGTACAGCAACAGGTTTACCGAACCGGAGCGGGCACCGACGATCAGGTCGGTGCCGCTGATGGTGCTGGCGAAACTGGCCTTGGCTTCGGTGCGTACGCGCTCCACTGCCAACAGCAGGCACACCGACAGGGCGATGGCGAACGCGGTGAGGATCGCGGTGAAGCGGCGGTTAGCCAGACTGGCCATGGCTAGACGAAACAAATACATCTCAGACCTCGGACGGGGTGGCGGCGCGATTGAGTTCGGCCAGCGACAGGTTGTGGTCGAACAGCGGCGCCAGGCTCTGGTCATGGCTGACGAACAGCAGGCTTGAGCCGGCTTCGCGACATTCGGCGAACAGCAGGCGAATGAAATTCTCGCGCGCGTCGTAATCGAGGGCCGAGGTCGGTTCGTCGGCGATCACCAGTTCCGGTTGACCGATCAGCGCGCGGGCAGCGGCGACCCGTTGTTGTTGGCCGATCGACAGTGAGTCGGCGCGGCGACTGAGGATGTTTTCATCCTTCAAGCCCAGGTGGGCGAGCAGGGTGGCGGCGGCTTTGTCGACGCTGCCATGGCGTTGTTTCGCCCGCTCGGCGCGTAGCTTCGAGAAGTGGCAGGGCAGTTCGACGTTCTCACGCACCGACAGAAACGGCAGCAGGTTGAACTGCTGGAAGATGTAGCCGGTGTGATCGACGCGGAAATGGTCGCGGGCGCCGGCCGAGAGTTGCGTCAGTTCCTGGCCGAGCAGGCGAATGCTGCCACGGTCAGGCTTTTGCACACCGCCGAGCAGGCCGAGCAGGGTGGTCTTGCCGCTGCCGCTGGGGCCTTTGAGAAACAGGGTTTCGCCGCGCTCCAGGCGAAACGCCGGGATGTCCAGCAGCGGCGGATGACCGGGCCAACTGAAGCCCAGGTCGGACAGTTCGATGAGTGCTTGGGTCATAGCGCCAACTTCATGGGTTTCGAATACCTGTAGGAGCGGGCTTGCCCGCGAATGCGGTCTGTCGCAAACATGGATGCAAACTGATACGACGCCTTCGCGGCAAGCCCACACCTACAGGGGATCTTCAGTGGATTCAGAATTTCAGGCTGGCAGCCTTGGCGGTCACTTCCGTCCCTTGCTGCCCGCTCGGGCCGATCAGTTGTACCTGAATTTTCTGGGTCGCCGGAAAACGGCTGAAAATATTCGCCAGGTCCAGGTTCTTCAGGGCCGTCGGGGTGGCACAGGTGAACTCATAGCGGGCGTGGATTTCGCTGTGCTCGTGGTGATGCTCGTGGCCGTCTTCGTCCTTGGCGTCTTCATCGTGATCATCGTCGGCATCGGGCTTGTCGCCGAACAACGGGCTTTCCAGTTCCTGGTTTTCCACCGCGCAACCGGCGGCTTTCGGCAGGTTGAACAAGGTCAGCGGTTGCTCGAGCACAGCACGGGCTGCTGCGACTTTGGCTTTGTCGGCATCGCTGCTGGCGACGTGCTCGAAACCCACCAGGTTCATCGCCGGGCTGTCCAGTTCCAGCTCCAGGGTTTTGCCGTCCAGCGCCGCGTTCAGCCGGCCTACGCCGTGCTCGTGGGCACCCAGGCTGCCATGTTCGTGAGCGGGTTCGTCGGCGGCTTGGGCGAAAGCCAGCGGCAACAAGGCAAACGGCACAGCGAGAAGCAAACGGCGCATGGCGAGTCTCCGAAAAGTAAAATGAACAATTTGTTATGTAATCTTATAACGTAAGCGGAGAGAGTTTGACTGCCTGCTTGGCGTTGCACAAGTCCCATGTGAGCATGAGCGCAATAAAAAAGCGGGAGCAGACCCATGTTGCGAATTCGCGGAAGCATCGGCGACTGGCCGGTGGATTTGACGCTGGAGATGGATGACAGTGATTGGGCACGGCTGGGTGCGCAGTTGCAGGTGGAAAAAGTCGAGGCCAGCGCGCCAGCGGCGAAACCGCTGAATCAGGATGATGCGCTGTGGCAGGTCGCCCGGGATTTGTTGCGCAAGGCAGGGCAACTCAGCGGTCCGGACCTGCTCGATCAACTCGAGGGACTGACCGGCAGCGCGGTGGCGGGCAAACGCTTGCTTGTGCGCTTACGCCATAGCCCGGAGGTGAAGGTGGAGAGCGGCGGGGATACGCCGCTTTACCGCTGGCTGTTGTAGGAGCGAGCCTGCTCGCGATGGCGTGTCAGCCACAGTTATGTGGCTGATAGACCGCTTTCGCTGGCAAGCCAGCTCCTACTTGCAGTTAGTAGAGGGCGGCGAACAGCTTGCGGCGGTAGGTGCTGACCAGCGGGTGATCGTTGCCGAGCAACTCGAACACCTGCAGCAAGGTCTTGTGCGGCAAGCCTTCGCTGTAGCTGCGGTTGCGGATGAACAGCTTGAGCAAGGCATCCAGCGCGGCGTCGTATTGCTGGCGGGCCAATTGCTGGATCGCCAGTTGATAGATCGCTTCATCGTCCTGTGGATCTTTCGCCAGGCGCGCCTTCAGATCGGCGGCGTCTGGCAAGTCCCTGGCCAGGCCGAGAAACTTGATCTGCGCCTTGGCGCCGGCCAGTGCAGCCTTGTGTTCGTCGCTCTTGACCGCATCCAGAACGGCCTGTGCTTCGCCCAGCTCACCGCGTTCGGTCAGGCAGCGGGCGTACAGGATCAACGCCTTGGCGTTGGTGTTGTCCTCGCCCAGGATCACTTTGAGCAAGGCTTCGGCATCGGCAAAGCGGCTGTCGTCGAACAACGCCTGAGCCTGCTCGAACGGATCGGCGGCGGCCGGTGGCGGCATCTGTACATGGGGTTCGAGCAGGGCGCGGACGGCGGATTCCGGTTGTGCACCGGCAAAACCATCGACCGGCTGGCCGTCCTTGAACAGCACCACGGTCGGCAGGCTGCGGATGCCGAAGCGGGCGACGATGTCTTGTTCGAGGTCGCAGTTGACCTTGGCCAGCAGCAACTCACCCTGATAGCTCTCGGCAATGCCTTGCAGCATCGGCATCAGCACTTTGCAGGGCGCGCACCATTCGGCCCAGAAATCCACCAGCACCGGTTTGTGGAATGAGTTCTCGATCACCGACTGGTCGAAATCGGCAGTCGTGGCGTCGAAGATGTACGGCGTTTGCTGACTCATGGGCAATCTCGTAGAAGCGTGAATAGGACAACTATACGGCTTGGTGGGGGGCGGCCGGAAGCGGGGTAGCCGTGAGAGGTGCATTGCCTGACCGGGCGCCTTCGCTGGCTAGCCTGCGCCTACAGGGGGAACGCATTCCATTGTAGGAGCGAGCCTGCTCGCGAAGCGTTTAGCCGCGCTGCGCGTGGTACAGGCTCACATGCCGAAACTCATGGGGTTCGGCCAGGTCGGGCAAGGTCATGGCTTCGAGCATTTCGATGCGCTCGTACAGCGGATGGCGAAAATCCCGTACCCGGGAATCCGCCACCAACGCCTCCCGCCCGCGACTGAGAAACTCATCGAGCAGCGGCAGGTTCGCCCGGTCGTACAGTACGTCTGCCACCAGAATCAGGTCGAAACGATCCGCCTCGGCAAAAAAGTCCGTCGAGTAATTGAGCTGTACGTCATTGAGCTCGGCATTCGTCCGGCACGCGGCAATCGCCAGCGGGTCAAGGTCACAGGCCACCACCTCCAGCGCCCCGGCCTTTAGGGCGGCAATCCCCGCCACCCCGGAGCCGGCGCCGAAATCCAGTACCCGCTTGCCTTCGACCCAATGCGGGTTGGCCGCCAGGTAGCGAGCCACGGCCAGGCCGCTGGCCCAGCAGAAGCTCCAGTACGGCGGCTCATGCAGGATGCGCCGGGTTTCTTCCGGGCTGAAGGCGCGGTCCATGTCGCCGTCGATCAACCACAGTTTCAGGTCGGTTTCCGGCAATGGGCAGGCTACCAGTTGCGCATCACCGAGCAGTTCAACCAAGGCCCGTTGCAGGTCGAGCGGTGCACTCATGGGGCTTTGACGAATTGCAGTTGGCCCAGGGCCTGGGTGGTCGGCTGGGTAATCACCTGCGACGGCAAATGCAGGATCAACTGCCCGGACTGGCTGGCGCGGCCACGCAGTTCAACGCGCGCGCCGGCCGGGAAAGAATCCGGGTTGAAGCGCAGGTGAAACGGCAGCACCTGGTTGTTGCCGATCAGGCTGGAACTGGCGAGCAATTGTTGCGGGCGGTCCTTTTCGTCGATCACCAGCAGCGCCAGTTCGACTTCGGCACCGGCCGGCACGCCCTGCAGGGTGCCGCTCAACTCGCGCTGATACGCCGGCAGCGGGCCGAGGTCGGCCGCTTCCCGGGCTTTTTTCTGCGCTTGCTGCGGCGCGGGGCCCGGCGTGGGCGGCTGGGGCTTGGGTGCATCACTGCCGCAAGCCACCAGCAGGCTGAAAACACTGAGTAAAACGAGCGGTCTTAGCGACATTTGCGGCTCCGGCAAGATGGTGTCCATGGATCAGGCGGTATAGCCCGACTGTATACCGCAAACCCTATGGCTTGTCTTGCCACCGGGATGCGCTACCATGGCCCTCCCTTTTTTTGTTGCCTGCCACCATGCACTGTCCCTTCTGCGGTGCCAACGACACCAAGGTCATCGACTCGCGTCTGGTCGCCGAGGGCGAACAGGTGCGCCGCCGGCGTGAATGCCTGGCCTGCGGCGAACGCTTCACGACGTTCGAGACGGCTGAACTGGTGTTGCCGCGCCTGATCAAAACCGACGGCAGTCGCCAGCCGTTCGACGAAGAAAAACTCCGCGCCGGCATGCAGCGCGCGCTGGAAAAGCGCCCGGTGAGTGTCGAGCGCCTGGAATCGTCGCTGGTGCACATCAAACATAAACTACGCGCCACGGGCGAACGCGAGGTCAAATCCCTCGTGGTCGGCGAGCTGGTGATGGCCGAGCTGCAAAAGCTCGACGAAGTCGCCTACATTCGTTTCGCCTCGGTGTATCGCCGCTTCCAGGACCTCAACGAGTTCCGCGAAGAGATCGATCGCCTGGCCCGTGAGCCCGTGAAAGAATGACCACGCCAACCGAACAAGCCATCCTCGACGCCCATTTCATGGCCCGTGCCCTGGAACTGGCGCGCAAAGGGCATTACACGACGCATCCCAATCCGCGGGTTGGTTGCGTCATCGTGCAGGGCGGGCAGATTGTCGGCGAAGGCTGGCATGAGCGCGCCGGCGAGCCCCACGCCGAAGTCCACGCTTTGCGCGCGGCCGGTGAACAGGCCCGTGGCGCTACCGCCTACGTGACGCTGGAACCGTGCAGCCACCACGGCCGCACGCCACCGTGTGCCGATGCGCTGGTGAACGCCGGTGTGGCCCGGGTGGTCGCGGCGATGCAGGACCCGAACCCGGAAGTCGCCGGTCGCGGCCTGCAACGCCTGGCCCAGGCCGGCATTGCCACCGAGAGCGGTGTGCTGGAAAGCCAGGCGCGCCAGCTCAACCAGGGCTTCCTGAAACGCATGGAACACGGCTTGCCGTTCGTGCGGGTCAAATTGGCGATGAGCCTTGACGGTCGAACCGCCATGCAAAGCGGCGAAAGCCAATGGATCACCGGCCCGGCCGCGCGTTCGGCGGTGCAACGCCTGCGCGCCCAGGCCAGCGTGGTGTTGACCGGCGCCGATACGGTGCTGGCAGACAATGCACGCTTGACCGTACGCGCCGATGAGTTGGGCCTGGACGCCGGGCAAACCGCCCTGGCCATGAGCCGTCCGCCGCTGCGTGTGCTGATCGACGGTCGGCTGCGAGTGCCGCTGGATGCGCCGTTCTTCAAGGCTGGCCCGGCATTGGTCGCGACCTGTATGGCGGTGGAAGAACAGTATGCCAACGGTCCCGAGTGCCTGATCGTGCCGGGCTTGGACGGTCAGGTCGACCTGCGTCAACTGCTGGTCGAACTTGCTGCCCGTGGCGTCAATGAAGTGCTGGTCGAGGCCGGTCCGCGTCTGGCAGGTGCTTTTGCGCAACAGGGCCTGGTGGATGAATTCCAGATTTTCATCGCCGGCAAGTTTTTGGGCTCCTCGGCACGGCCGCTGCTGGACTGGCCGCTCGCGCAAATGAAGGATGCACCGGCACTCAAAATCACTGACATTCGTGCGGTTGGCGATGACTGGCGAGTCACTGCCATTCCTTCGCCAGCAGCGAGCGTATAATTCTCGGCCAACGTTATAGCGCTGGCCTTGTTCTCGAGGAGAACCCCATGTTTACCGGCATCATCGAATCCATCGGCAGTATTCGTGCATTGACCCCAAAGGGCGGTGATGTGCGGGTTCATGTCGAAACCGGCAAGCTCGACTTGAGCGACGTCAAACTGGGCGACAGCATCGCGGTCAACGGCGTGTGCCTGACCGCGGTTGAATTGCCGGGCAACGGTTTTGCAGCCGATGTCAGTCGCGAGACCCTCGACTGCACCGCCATGAACGACCTGAAAAGCGGCAGCCCGGTCAACCTGGAAAAAGCCCTGACCCCGACCACGCGCCTCGGCGGGCATCTGGTCAGCGGCCACGTTGACGGCGTGGGCGAAGTGGTTGCCCGTACCGAAAACGCACGTGCCGTGGAATTTCGCATCCGCGCGCCAAAAGAACTGGCCAAGTACATCGCCCATAAAGGCTCGATCACCGTCGACGGCACCAGCCTGACCGTGAACGCGGTCGATGGCGCCGAATTCCTGCTGACCATCATTCCGCACACCCTGAGCGAGACCATCATGGCGTCGTACCAGCCGGGTCGCCGGGTGAACCTGGAAGTGGACTTGCTGGCCCGTTACCTGGAGCGCTTGCTGCTGGGCGACAAGGCTGCGGAACCGACCTCCAGTAACATCACTGAAAGCTTTTTGGCCGCCAACGGCTACCTAAAATCCTGACTCAAGGGGGTGCCTTGTGGCGCTCAATAGCATCGAAGAACTGGTTGAAGACATCCGCCAAGGCAAGATGGTCATCCTCATGGATGACGAAGATCGCGAGAACGAAGGCGACCTGATCATGGCCGCCGAATGCTGCAAGCCCGAGCACATCAACTTCATGGCCAAGCACGCCCGTGGCCTGATCTGCATGCCGATGAGCCGCGAGCGTTGCGAACTGCTCAAGCTGCCGCTGATGGCGCCGCGCAACGGTTCCGGTTTCGGCACCAAGTTTACTGTGTCCATCGAAGCCGCCACCGGCGTGACCACCGGCATTTCCGCCGCCGACCGTGCGCGCACCGTGCAAGCGGCTGCCGCCCGTGATGCCAAGGCTGACGACATCGTCAGCCCCGGCCACATCTTCCCGCTGATGGCCCAGGCCGGCGGTACGCTGGCCCGCGCCGGCCACACCGAAGCGGCGTGCGACCTGGCGCGCATGGCCGGTTTCGAGCCGAGCGGCGTGATCTGCGAAGTGATGAACGATGACGGCACCATGTCCCGTCGCGCTGAACTGGAAGCCTTTGCCGCCGAACACGACATCAAGATCGGCACCATTGCCGACCTGATTCACTACCGGATGATCCACGAACGTACCGTTCAGCGGATTGCCGAGCAGCCACTGGACAGCGAACTGGGCCAATTCAACCTGGTGACCTATCGTGATTCGGTGGAAGGCGACGTGCACATGGCCCTGACCCTGGGCAACATTTGCGCCGAAGAACCGACCCTGGTTCGCGTGCACAACATGGACCCGCTGCGCGACTTGCTGATGGTCAAGCAACCGGGCCGCTGGAGCCTGCGCGCCGCCATGGCCACGGTGGCCGAGGCCGGCAGCGGTGTGGTGCTGTTGCTCGGGCACCCGCTCGATGGCGACGTGTTGCTGGCGCACATCCGCGAAACGGCTGATCAGTTGGCGGTGAAAAAACCGACCACCTACAGCACCGTGGGTGCCGGTTCGCAGATCCTGCGTGACCTGGGCGTACGTAAAATGCGCCTGATGTCGGCACCGATGAAATTTAATGCGATATCCGGTTTCGATCTGGAAGTTGTAGAATACGTGCCCTCCGAATAATGACCGGCAGTTTCGGCCCTGAATTCGCGGTACAAATATCACTGAGGGGCGCGTACGAGACGCGTCCCGGCTCTTTAAGAGATCTGACGAATGACCCTGAAGACCATCGAAGGTACCTTCATCGCCCCTAAAGGCCGCTACGCTTTGGTAGTGGGCCGTTTCAACAGTTTCGTCGTTGAAAGCCTGGTCAGCGGTGCCGTTGATGCCCTGGTTCGCCACGGCGTGAGCGAAAGCGACATCACCATCATCCGCGCGCCTGGCGCCTTCGAAATCCCGCTGGTTGCGCAAAAAGTCGCTCAGAAGGGCGAGTTCGCGGCAATCATCGCGCTGGGCGCGGTCATTCGTGGCGGTACTCCGCACTTCGAATACGTGGCGGGCGAATGCACCAAGGGCCTGGCCCAGGTGTCCATGGAGTTCGGCGTTCCGGTTGCCTTTGGCGTCCTGACCGTTGATTCCATCGAGCAAGCCATCGAACGTTCCGGCACCAAGGCCGGCAACAAAGGTGCTGAAGCTGCCCTGTCCGCTCTGGAAATGGTCAGCCTGCTGGCGCAGTTGGAGGCCAAGTGATTAGCGACGAAAGCGATCGTTTCAACCCGCGCGATCCAAAGCCTGCGGATGCCGGCAAGCCATCGAAAAGCGTCAAGCGTCGTGAAGCCCGTCAGCTCGCGACCCAGGCGCTGTACCAATGGCACATGGCCAAGCAGTCGCTGAACGAGATCGAAGCGCAGTTCCGGGTCGATAACGATTTCAGCGATGTCGACGGCGCGTACTTCCGCGAGATCCTGCACGGGGTTCCGCAGTTCAAGACCGAGATCGACACCGCGCTCACGCCATGCCTGGACTTGACCATCGACGAACTGGACCCGGTTGAACTGGCGGTCTTGCGCCTGTCCACCTGGGAGCTGCTCAAGCGCGTCGACGTGCCGTACCGCGTTGTGATCAACGAAGGTATCGAACTGGCCAAGGTCTTCGGTTCCACCGATGGCCACAAGTTCGTCAACGGTGTGCTCGACAAGCTGGCCCCGCGCCTGCGTGAAGCTGAAGTCAAGGCGTTCAAGCGCTAATCCGCGCTTGGACCTCTTGTCTGCGCCATGGGCGAGTTTGAGCTGATCCGCAATTTTTTCGCCGCCGCGCCTTGTGCGCAGGGCGGCGAAGGCGTTGCCCTCGGGATTGGCGATGACTGCGCCTTGCTGGCGGTTCCTCCCGGGGAACAGCTGGCGATTTCTACCGATACGCTGGTGGCTGGTGTGCATTTTGCCGACCCTTGCGATCCGTTTCTGCTCGGTCAGCGCTCGCTGGCCGTTGCGGTCAGCGACCTGGCCGCCATGGGCGCCACTCCAATCGCCTTTACCCTTGCCCTGACCTTGCCGACGGTGACCGCCGATTGGCTGCAAGCCTACGCCCGTGGGTTGAACCTGATGGCGCAAAGCTGCGGCGTGGCCTTGGTGGGTGGCGACACCACGCGTGGGCCGCTGAGCCTGACCATGACCGTGTTCGGCCGTGTGCCGGCCGGCCAGGCGCTGACTCGCAGTGGCGCGCAACCAGGCGATCTGCTGTGCGTGGGCGGCGACCTGGGCAATGCGGCCGGTGCCTTGCCGCTGGTGCTTGGCCAACGCACGGCCGCCGCGAGCATTGCCGAGCCCTTGCTGGCGCATTACTGGTCGCCGCAACCCCAGCTCGGTTTGGGCCAGGCACTGCGCGGCAAGGCGACGTCAGCGCTGGACATTTCCGACGGTCTGCTCGCCGATTGCGGGCACATCGCCCTGGCCTCAAAGGTCGGTATTGATGTCGAGCGCAATCGCCTGCCACTGTCCAGCGCGCTGGTCGCCTTCCTCGGTCAAACGGACGCGCAAGTTGCAGCCCTGAGCGGTGGCGATGATTACGTCCTGGCCTTTACCCTACCGTCCGTCGAGTTGCCGCTATTGCAGGCGGACGGCTGGCCGATTCATGTAATCGGGCAGGTGGTGCCGGGGCAGGGCGTGAAGCTGCTGGACGCCGATGGCCAAGACATCACCCCGCAAACCCGGGGTTATCAACATTTTCGGGAGTCACCGTGACAGATCACCCCAAACAGGTCCCGGCAGAAAACGTTCCGCCGTCGGTCTGGCGTAATCCCTGGCATTTCCTGGCGTTCGGCTTCGGCTCGGGCACCTTGCCAAAGGCGCCTGGCACGTGGGGGTCGTTAGTTGCGCTACCCTTTATCCCGTTGTGGCAGATGCTGCCCGACTGGGGTTACTGGCTGATGCTGGGCATCACCATGCTGTTCGGCTTCTGGTTGTGCGGCAAAGTGGCCGACGATTTGCGAGTGCACGACCACGAAGGCATCGTCTGGGACGAAATGGTCGGGATGTGGATCACCCTGTGGCTGGTGCCCCAAGGTTGGCAGTGGTTGCTGGCGGGCTTCTTGATGTTCCGCTTCTTCGATATCCTCAAGCCCTGGCCGATTCGCTGGATTGACCGGCACGTGCATGGAGGTGTCGGGATCATGCTCGACGACGTCCTGGCCGGGGTATTTGCGTGGTTGGCGATGCAAGGCCTGGTGCATTTTTTCGCCTGATCTGAAGGATGATGAAGGCGTTGATCAGGAGAGCTGTTAATCGGGGGAAGCAGGGATGGTTCTACGAGGATTGATGGTGCTGGCGTTCGCGGCGATGTGCGCGCTCGCCCAGGCAGAAGGCGATCTGGTTGCGCCGCCGTCGGTGATTCACCTGGCCAGCGAAGACTGGGAAGACTACACCGCCGCGGACGGCCACGGTTTGGCCTGGGACGTGCTGCGGCAAGTGTTTGAGCCGGCGGGGGTCAAGGTCGACATTCGCACGGAGCCTTACATACGCTCGCTGGGCCTGGCCGAGCGTGGCGAAGTCGACGCCTGTGTTGGCTCTTATCGTGACGAATCCGAGGGCGTGTTTTACCCGCACTGGAACTTCGACACCGATCATATCTATGCCCTTGGCCTGGCGAGCAGCCCGGTGCCGACGGTGCAAACCCTGGGCAATTATCGTCTGGCCTGGGTCCGTGGCTACGATTACCAGCATTACCTGCCTAATGTGCAGCACTTTGCTGAAGTGCAGCGTCGAACCGGCATCGTTTCGATGCTGGCTCATAACCGCGCCGACTTCTACATCGATGCCCTGACCGAAGTCGATTACGTGCGCAAACTGGCCAAGGATTCTGGGCAATTGCGCAGCACCCATATCGCCGAGTTGCCGCTGTTCCTGTGTTTCGCCAAGACTCCGAAAGCGCGCAGCTTGATGGCCCTGTTCGATCAGCGCATGGAGCAACTGGTCAAAAGCGGCGAACTCAAACCGATCTTCGAGCGCTGGAAACAGCCTTACCCGTTTGAGTCGAACACGGCGCAAACCCCATGATCGGCGGGGCCACTTGTAGGAGCGAGCCTGCTCGCGAAAGCGGTCTGTCAGGCAACAATGTTATCGACTGACACGATGCCTTCGCGAGCAAGCTCGCTCCTACAGGGATTGCAGCGCCGCCGATATCAAACTTTTTGATAGTTATCGCCGATAATTCAGCCTAAGCGTCCTCCAGAACCTGCTGTTACAATGCCGGCTCTGCGAATCTTCAGACTTTTAGAACAGGAGCACACCGGTGCCTGTCGTTTTTGTCGCCGCTTCCAAGCTGCCAACGCCTTTTGCGCAATTCACCATGCACGGCTTTCTCGACGAAGCCACCGGCCGCGAGCACGTTGTGCTGAGCCTGGGTGAGTTCGACGACGGTGCCCCGGTACTCGGCCGATTGCATTCCGAATGCCTGACGGGCGATGCCCTGTTCAGCCAGCGTTGCGACTGCGGCTCGCAACTGGAGGCCGCCCTGCAGGCCATCGCCCGCGAAGGTCGTGGCGTGTTGTTGTACCTGCGTCAGGAAGGCCGGGGCATTGGCCTTTTGAACAAGATCCGCGCCTATGAGCTGCAGGACGGTGGCGCCGATACCGTTGAAGCCAACGAGCGCCTGGGTTTTGCCGCCGACCAGCGTGACTACGCCATGTGCCTGCCGATGCTCGAGCACCTGGGCGTGAAGTCCCTGCGCCTGATGACCAACAACCCGCGCAAGGTCAAAGCGTTGACCGACATGGGTATCGTGGTCGCCGAGCGCGTGCCGTTGCACACCGGCCACAACCCGCACAACCGCCTGTACCTGGCGACCAAGGCCAGCAAGCTCGACCACATGATGGGCAACGAGCACCAGGGCGAGGCCGACCGGGCGTGACCCGCGGTCAGGTGCGGCGGCGACTGTCCGTCAACTGGTGGCAATACCTGGCGCTGGCCTTGTTGCCGCTGTTCGTGATCAACGCCGTGTTCGGTCAGACCGAAGCCATCCTGCCGGTGTTGGCGATGCCACTGTTCATCGCCGGCGTCGCTTCGATGTTTGTCAGCCTGAAGTTTTTTGGCGCCTACAAACACGCACTGATCGCGACCCAGAAAGCCCTCGATACCCCTGAAGAACCCGCCGCATGGATCAGCCTGGCCGCCAAGCGGCGCACGGCGTTCCTTGCCGCCGGGCTACCGGCCTGGATCGGTGCGCTGGCGGTGTTCGTCGGTCTCGAAGCGGTGCCGCTGATGTTGCTGGCACTGTCAACCGCCGTGCTGTTCTACCTCTACCGTATTCCGCGTCAACTCGGCTGATGCGCGCAACCTGGCTGGCGGTGTTCCTGCTGGCCATCAGTGGCTCGGCCATCGCGGCGCAACGGGTCGTGAGCCTCGCGCCGTCGCTCTCTGAAATCGTCGTTGAACTGGGTTCGGCCGACCTGCTGGTCGGCGTGCTGGACGCCGGTGAGCGACCGGCCGAACTCAAGCACTTGCCCTCGGTTGGCCGCTATGGCCAGTTGGACATGGAACGCCTGCTCAGCCTCAAGCCCGATCTGTTGCTGTTATGGCCCGGCAGTGTCGGCCCGGCCCAGAGGGATCAGCTCAAGCGGCTGAACATTCCCACCTACGTGGCCGAACCTCACAGCCTGGAGCAGCTCACCGCGCAAATCGAAGCCATTGCCGACCAGCTCGGCCGGCCTGAGCGCGGCGTTTCATTGGCGAGTGACTTGCGCCAGAGGCTGGAGGCACTGCGTCAACGTTATCGTCGGGATCAGCCGTTGCGGGTGTTCTATCAGGTCTGGGACCGGCCGTTGTATACCGTCGGCGGCGAACAGATCATCAGCGATGCGCTGGAGGTGTGTGGTGCCCATAACGTATTTGCCGACCAGAAACTGCCGGCACCGCAGGTCAGTGTGGAAGCCGTGTTGCAGCGCAATCCCGAGGTGATCCTGGCCAGCGATCAGGCGCAGCTTGATGCCTGGAAAGCGTGGCCGCAGGTCGCGGCGGTGGCGCAAGGGCAATTGCGATGGGTGACCGACAAAGGCCTGGAGCGACCGAGTGGGCAGATGATCGAGGCGACGGCCAAGTTGTGCCAGCTTCTTCAGCCGAACCGCTGACCTGTGGCGAGGGGGCTTGCCCCCGTTGGGCTGCGAAGCAGCCCCAAGTCTTAGAATGATGTTTCATCAGGCATGCGACATCAGCCTGATTGCGGTCGCTGCGCAACCGAACGGGGGCAAGCCTCCTCGCCACAAATGATCGAGTCTGGCTTTATATCCCCGGTGTCCACGTCACCCCGAACATCCACGCTCGACCTTCCTCGCGATACCCGTACTCGCTTCCTTCAAAGCTGTACAACGCCCGGCTGTAACCCTTGTCCAGCAGGTTATCGACCTTCAGCTCCAGGGTGATTTCACGATCCAGCGCCCAACTGCTGCGCAGCCCCAACAACGCATAACCCCCCAGCGGTTGCTGATTGTTCAGGTCGTCGAAGCTGCTGCTGATCGCTTGCCAACTGGCGCCAAGGCCGAGGCGGTCGAACTGTTTGTCCATGTCCCAGCTCAAGGTACGCCGCGCACGACGGGCGAGGGTATGGCCGGTGTCGCGATCACGCGGGTCGATGATCGCCACGCCAAGATTGCTTTGCCAGCCGAACAGGTCCTGCTTGAGCGTCGCTTCAAAGCCGTTGATCCGCGCCGAGGCGACGTTCTCCGGGCGCGAGTTGCTGCCGAAGATGATCGCGTCTTCCAGGTCGGTGCGATACAGCGAAGTTTCCAGCCGGCTGTTCTCGGTCAACTGGCTGCGCCATTGCAGCTCATAGCTTTTCGAGGTTTCAGGCTTCAAGTGCGGGTTGCTGAAGTCCGGGTAATACAGGTCGTTGAACGTCGGTGCGCGGAAGCCTTCGGTGTAGGAGAGCAACACTTCGTTGTCCGGGTTCAGCGGCAGGGTGAAGGTACCGCTCCAGGTGTTCTGGCTGCCGAATTGCTGGTTATCGTCGTGGCGCAGACCCAGCTCCGTGGAGAAACTGTCCGCCCGATAACGGTGCTGGATAAACGCCGCGCGGTTCCAGCGGCTGTCTTCGTCGAATGCGGTGCTGCTGTTGACCCGGTCTTCATACCAGTCGCCGCCCAGCATCACGCTGTTGCGCTCGTTGAGCGTCAGGTCGTTCTGCCAGGTCACCGAGTCGCGATAGGTGTTGAACACGGTACGTTCATCGCTGAGCTTGTCGAGGGTCTTCTCGCGGTTTTCGCTGTGGCCGACATCAATGCGGGTTTTCCACAGGTCGTTGACCCGTGCATCGACATAGCTGCTGAAGCTGCTCACGTTGAAGTCGCTGTAGGGCTGTTGCTGCACCGATTCGAAGGTGTTCATGTCGAAGCGACCGAACGGGTTGTCGAACTCGCTTTTGCCGCGGTTATCCAGCACGTTGCCGCCGATCTCGACGTCATCGCTGAGCGCGTGGCTCAGACTCAGGCTGAACGACTTGTTGCGGTATTCGTCATGGTCGCCGTCGCTGGGGTACGACTCATGGGTGCGGTTGATCCCGGCGGTTTCATCCAGGCTGGCGCCGAGGTTGAAGCGGGTTTTCTCGTCACCACCGGACAACCCGAGGCTGCGTTCCCAGGTCTGGTTGCTGCCAAACCCCATGTGCAAACGCGGTTGCAGGCCTTGCTCGCCGCCTCGGCGGGTGAAGATCTGAATCACCCCGCCAATCGCATCGCTGCCATAAATCACCGAGCGGGAACCGCGCAGCACTTCCACGCGCTCGACCTGTTCGATGTTGATGTGTTGCAGGTTGCTGTCGCCGGAGGTCGAGCTGCCGATGCGCTGGCCGTCCACCAACACCAGGCTCTGCGCCGACTGGGTACCGCGGATGTACACGCCCGGAAGGCTGCCGCGCCCGCCCGTCTGCGAGACTTGCACGCCCGGCACCCGGCGCAGCAGGTCAGTGACGCTGTCCGGTTGCAGGCGGTCGATGTCTTCGCGGGTAAACACCGTGTTGGCAGCGCTGCTGTCGTTGCGCGCTTCGACTTGGCGGTTGGCGCTGATCAGCACCTCGGGCAGTTTCAGGGCCTGGTCGCGTTCGAAGGTGTCGGCCAGCAGTTGGCCAGCCGGCAACAGGGTCAGTGTCAGGGCCAGACGAGAGAAATTCATGGTCAATTCTTGTGTTTCAAGGACGGTGCGGTCCTTGTAGGAGCTGCGGTGCGGCGATCCGACTTGCCAGCGAAGCTTTTGGCGTCCATAAGGACGCCTTCGCCGGCAAGCCGGCTCCTACAGGGGATGGGATTTAGAGGTTGAGCCGTTGCAGGCGCTCGCGGATCGACGCCTCGATTCCGGCTTCGTCCAGGCCACACTCGGCCAGCATTTGCGCAGGCTTGGCGTGTTCGACGTAGAGGTCCGGCAAGCCCAGGTGCAGCATCGACTTGAGAATGTTCTCGCGAGCGAGGAATTCGCTGACCGCGCCACCGGCGCCGCCCATGATCGCGTTTTCTTCGACGGTCACCAGCAACTCGTGACTGGCGGCCATTTCGCGAACCAGCGCTTCGTCCAGCGGCTTGACGAAGCGCATGTCGACCACGGTCGCGTCCAGCGTCTCAGCGACTTTCAGGGCTTCGGCCAGTTGCACGCCGAACACCAGCAGGGCGACTTTGCTGCCCTGGCGACGAATCACGCCCTTGCCGATCTCGATCGGCTCGAGGTCTTTCTCGATGGTCGCGTTCGGGCCATTGCCACGCGGGTAACGCACCGCCGCCGGGCCTTCGTAGAGGTGACCGGTGGTGAGCATCTTGCGCAGTTCGTTTTCGTCACTCGGGGTCATCACCAGCATGCCGGGGATGCAGCGCAGGTACGAAAGGTCGAAGCTGCCGGCGTGGGTCGGGCCGTCTTCGCCCACCAGGCCGGCGCGGTCGATGGCGAACAGCACGTCGAGATTCTGCACTGCAACGTCATGCACCAACTGGTCGTAGCCGCGTTGCAGGAACGTCGAATAGATCGCCACCACCGGTTTGGCGCCTTCGCAGGCCATGCCGGCCGCGAGGGTCACGGCGTGCTGCTCGGCAATCGCCACGTCGAAGTAGCGCAGCGGGAAACGTTCGCTGAACGCCACCAGGTCCGAGCCTTCCTTCATCGCCGGGGTGATCCCGACCAGACGTGGATCCGCCGCTGCCATGTCGCACAGCCATTCGCCAAACACACCGGAGTATTTCGGCCCGCTGGCCTTTTTCGGCGCGACGGCCGGGGCGTCCAGCGGTTCGAGTTTGGTGATGGCGTGGTAACCGATCGGGTCGACTTCCGCCGGGGCGAAGCCTTTGCCTTTCTTGGTGACGATGTGCAGGAACTGCGGGCCCTTCAGATCGCGCATGTTGCGCAGGGTAGCGATCAGGGTCGGCAGGTCGTGGCCGTCGATCGGGCCGATGTAGTTCCAGCCCAGCTCTTCGAACAGCGTGCCGGGTACCAGCATGCCTTTTGCGTATTCTTCGGTGCGGCGGGCGATTTCCCAGGCGCCGGGCAGGCGCGACAGGACTTTCTTGCTGCCTTCACGCATGCTCGCGTAAGTGCGGCTGGAAAGGATCTTCGCCAGGTAATTCGACAAGCCACCGACGTTGCGCGAGATCGACATGTCGTTGTCGTTGAGAATCACCAGCATGTTGGCGTCCACTTCCGGCGCATGGTTCAGCGCTTCGAACGCCATGCCCGCGGTCAACGCACCGTCGCCGATCACCGCAATGGCCTTGCGATCACTGTTCTGCAGGCGGGCGGCAATCGCCATGCCCAGCGCGGCACTGATCGAGGTACTGGAGTGACCGACGCCAAAGGTGTCGTACTCGCTTTCGGAACGACGCGGGAAAGCGGCGATGCCGTCCTTTTGGCGCAGGGTGCCCATGCGCTCGCGACGACCGGTGAGGATCTTGTGCGGATAAGCCTGATGACCCACGTCCCACACCAGCCGGTCATCCGGGGTGTCGAAGACGTAATGCAGCGCGATGGTCAGCTCGATCACGCCCAGCCCGGCACCGAAATGCCCACCGGTCTGGCCGACCGTGTAGAGCAATTCCAGGCGCAACTCATCGGCCAGTGTTTCCAGCTCGGCTTCGCCTAACCGGCGCAGGCCGTCCGGCGTGTTCGCGCGGTCGAGCAGGGGCGTGGTCGGGCGCTTGCGGGGAATCTCATGAAACGTCGTGGGCATCAGGCGAATCGTTATAGGTATAAAAGATGCGGCAGTTTACCTGATGCTTCGCCCCCTGCCCACGCGTTGGTCTTTTTTGGCGGATTCGCCGTCAGCTGCGCCGATCGACGATATACCGGGCCAGGTCACGCAATGGCTCGGCAGCCGCGTCAAACGGTCGCAGCGCGTGCAGCGCCTGGTCACGCAGTTCCAGGGCATAGGCCTTGGCGGCGTCGAGGCCGAGCAGGGCCGGGTAGGTTGGTTTATCCCGGGCAATGTCGGCACCCTGGCGTTTGCCGAGGGTTTCGGTATCGCTTTCGACGTCGAGGATGTCGTCCTGCACCTGGAAGGCCAGGCCGATGGCCTGTGCATAAGTCTGCAGGGACTTGAGCTCGTCTTTCTCGGCGCGGCCGCTGGCCAGCGCGCCGAGCTTGACGCTGACCTCGATCAACGCGCCGGTCTTGTGCCGATGCATGTACTCCAGGGCTTTCTGGTCGAGCTTCAGGCCTACCGAACCGAGGTCGATGGCCTGACCGCCAACCATGCCCGCCGGGCCTGCCGCCCGTGCCAGGGCGCTGACCATTTGCAGACGAATTTCGGCATCCGCCGTGCTCAGGCGCGGGTCGAGCAGGGCGCTGAAAGCCAGGCTCTGCAAGCCGTCGCCCGCGAGGATCGCGCAGGCTTCATCGAATTTCTTGTGGGTGGTGGGTTGGCCGCGACGCAGATCGTCGTCGTCCATCGCCGGCAAATCGTCATGCACCAGCGAGTAGGCGTGGATCAGTTCTACCGCACAAGCCGCGCCGTTGGCTTGCTCGGCCTGGCCGCCCAATGCTTCGCACGCGGCGTAGGCCAGCAGCGGGCGCACGCGTTTGCCGCCATTCATCACGCTGTAGCGCATGGCCTCGTACAGCCGCGCCAGCTCCGGGCTAGGCGCCGTGAACAAGGTTTCCAGGGCCGTATTGACGCGGGCCTGGCTGGTTGCCGAGTACGCTGCAATCATTCTGGCTGATCCGCGTCGAAGGGTTCCTCGGCCAACTCGCCATCACGCTCGAGCAGTACCTGAACCTTCTGCTCGGCCTGGGCCAGCGCCGCCTGGCAATCGCGGGTCAGACCGATGCCTTGCTCGAAAGCGGCCAGCGAGTCCTCCAGCGACAATTCGCCATTCTCCAGACGCTCCACCAGCGTTTGCAGGTCGGCGAGGGATTGTTCGAAATCCAGTGCAGCTTTTTTGCGGGCCATGGCGGCGATTTCCGGTTGACGTTAAACCGGCGCGACACTAGCAGATAGGGGGTTCATGGGCAAATGAGCGGGGTGTTTGTTGATGCAATATCAGGGTGGAAAAAACTGTGGCGAGGGCGCTCTGCCGGGCGTTTCCCACTGGGAATTTGCGTCAAACCTGCGTATGCTGCGCCCCACATTTGCGCATCAACCCGCCCAGCGGCTCTGATCGCACCGACCTGGCAGATGATTTTCTCCCCAGGTCCCACAGCCGGACGCAAGATCCGGGTGTACGTTTTGAAGGCTGGCGCGGTTTACCAAAAATGATCCAAGCCAGTCCCCGAGAAGCCGGCCACAAGCCGGCTTTTTAATGCCTGTACGAAAGTGAGCAGCCCCTTATCCGGATTAGTCGCAGCACTGCGGTCACTCTTTCTCACGGATAACTAAACGATTTCACCAAGGTCAATTCCCCCACCGCCCGCATCGGCACCAGGAACGTCTCCATCTTTTCACTCGGCGTGCCTTCCTCGGTAATCACCGTCACCGTCACCGTCACCTGCGCCGTAGTCAGTGGTTGCACCGTGTCTTCCTGTCCCTCTTCACACTTGGCCACCAAGGTGGGTGGCCGATAGGCGTTCTGAGGGCTTATAGAAACGGCACCGCCGGTCGCCGTTTGTTCAGGGTCGACCACCAGAAGACCCAACCCAGCACCCTGATGTTCTGTTCTTCGATTTGCGCGGCCCTGAAGATTTCATCCGGGTATTCGGCGCGGTTGTGGCTGCGCAGGCGCAGGGAGTTGCCTGGCAGGCGATGCAGGTACTTGATGCGCAGCATGCCGTCGTGTTCGATGGCGTAGATTTCACCGTCGATAATCTGTGTCAGGCCACGGTCAATTGCCAGGGTCGAGCCGTCTTCAATTTTCTCGCCCATGCTGTTGCCGCTCATGAGGGCGCAAATCGCGTCGGCGTGGTTGATTTCCAGCGAGTCGAGGTGGCTGCGGGGCAGGCGGATGGATTGGTCAGAGTCCTTGATGACGTGGGTTTTGCTGGACCCCGGTGCCGTGACCACCTCTTTGAAGAACGGCAGTTCGATATCAATGGGTTCGACGACTGTATAGATGCCGCGGATGGTCTGGGCATCGAATAGGTTTCCCGACTCGTCGAGCAGGCGCAGGTGTTTGGCATCCTTGGGACCTTCGCCGGTTTTCAGCCAGTCGCGGTTGACGGACAGTTTTCGGGCCACCTCTTCCATGCAGTGGGCGGGCACACCGCGGGTGTACCAGTTATGCACATTCTGCGGAGCCGTATCCAGGAATTCGGCAAATCCGGTGGTCGTGATGTTCGCTGCTTCGAGCAGCATTTTGAAGCGTGGGCCGCTAGTGTTCTTTTTCATAAACAGGAGTCTACTGGCGGCGGGTAAGGCTTTGAATAAACGGACCGTTCAAATTTCGCGGGAAATTTACGACTTGATGTAAGACGTGTTTGAGGAAAATTAAACACGTAAAAACCGAAGTGCGGAGAGTTAAACAATATGTTTGGATGGCGCTTTTCAAGCGCCCACAAAAAACCCCGGATCAACCGGGGTTTTTCTTGTCGCTTGCCGCTTTTAGCGTGCAGCGGTGCTTAGCCTTTATAGGCAGCAACCGACTTGGTGATCGCTTCGCGGGCGGCGTCTGCACCGGCCCAGCCTTCGATCTTCACCCATTTGCCTTTTTCGAGATCCTTGTAGTTCGCGAAGAAGTGCTCGATCTGCTGGATCAGCAGGGCAGGCAGGTCGGTGTATTCCTTCACGTCGACGTACAGCTGGGACAGCTTGTCGTGTGGGACTGCGATGACCTTGGCGTCGCCGCCGCCGTCGTCGGTCATGTTCAGGATGCCGACCGGACGGGCGCGGATCACCGAACCTGGTGCAACCGGGTAAGGGGTCACGACCAGCACGTCGAGGGGATCACCGTCGTCAGCCAGGGTGTTGGGAATATAACCGTAGTTGGCCGGGTAGAACATTGGGGTGGCCATGAAACGGTCAACGAACAGGCAATCGCTGTCTTTGTCGATTTCGTATTTGATCGGCGCGTGGTTGGCCGGAATCTCGATCGCGACGTAGATGTCGTTCGGCAGGTCTTTGCCAGCCGGAATCTTGCTGTAGCTCATTGGGCGTTGCCCCCGTTAGTTGACCAAAAACACTTGGCCGGATTGACCAAAAAGTGGCGGCGATTATAGGCATATTCCCGTGTCGACGCTACGTACCAGACGTTGTATGGCGCTCACTGGTGTGGCTGATAGACCGGGTCATGCGCCTGAAGTTGCTTGAGCCTTCCCAGCGGGTCCTGGCGATAGAACAGCTTCAACTGCTCGTACACCTGTGGATAAGCCTCGTGCAGCAAATCCGGGGCACTGAAGAAGTATTCGCTGGTGACGGCAAAGAACTCGGCCGGGTTTTCGGCGGCATACGGGTCGATGGCGGTTTCGGCATCGGGATTGCGCTCCAGTTGCCGGTCGAGGTCGTCGTAGGCCTCCTGCATGACCCTGGCCCAGTCGCTGACGCGCATGTCGGGGTGTAGCGGCGGCAGGCCGTTGGCAACACCGTTGAGCATGTCGAGTTTGTGCGCCAGTTCGTGGATCACCAGGTTATAGCCTTCCCAGCCACCGCTGGCCATCACGCCCGGCCAGGCGAGGATGATCGGGCCTTGCTGCCAGGCTTCTCCGCTGTGCTCACCGTCCCATTCGTGCTCGACGCCACTGGCATCGCGATGCCGCTGGGGGCTCAGGAAGTCGTCGGGGTAGAGAATGATTTCATGAAAACCCTGATACCAGTTCAGGTCGCCAAGGTTCAGCAACGGCAATTGCGCCTGGGCGGCCAGCAACAGGCGTTGTTCCTGATGCAGTTCGACACCGGGGAGGGTGGTCAGGTGTTTGTCGTCGAGAAACAGCACACACGCTTCGCGTAGCCATTGGTCTTCGACGGCGCTGATGCCGTCGAGAAACGTCAGGTGATGGCGCACCCGTTGCCACATGTCATCGGCAATCGGGTGCTTGGCCAGGATTCGCTGGCGACGCCAGGTGCTGAAAAAACCCATCGGTCAGCGCGATTCGGCTTTGGAACTCGAATTGGCAAGCCGGGAGCGCACGATGCCAATGATCATCGGCACCAGCGACAGCAGGATGATGCCGACAATCAGCAACGACAGGTTTTTCTTGATGAATGGCACGTTGCCGAAGAAATAACCGAGTGTCACCAGGCCGCCGACCCACAGGATAGTGCCCAGCACACTGAAGGCGAAGAAGCGCGGATAGGGCATTTTGCCGACACCGGCGACGAACGGTGCAAAGGTGCGAATGATCGGCAGGAAACGCGCCAAGGTCACGGTTTTGCCACCGTGCTTGTCGTAGAAATCGTGGGTTTGTTGCAGGTAATCGCGCCGGAAGATTTTCGAGTTCGGATTGCTGAACAGTTTTTCACCCGCCGTTCGTCCGATGATGTAGTTGGTGCTGTCGCCCAGGATCGCCGCCAGCATCAACAGGCCACCGAGCAGCACTGGGTCCATGCCGCCGCCGGCAGCCACTGCGCCGGCAATGAACAGCAGGGAATCGCCCGGCAGGAATGGCATCACTACCAGGCCCGTTTCACAGAAGATCACCATGAACAAAATGGCGTAGATCCAGGCCCCGTAGTTGGTTACGAGCATGTCGAGGTAGACATCGAGATGCAGGACAATGTCGATCAGGTTGAAATCCATGAAAGCACCTGTGGTAAATGGCCCAACTCGGCAGGCCTGTGCGGATAACTTCGGGTAAGACTACAGACGGGTGTAGTTTTTCTTACATGCCGGGGAGGTCGGGATTATACGAGGCGAGAGGTGAAAATCGCGTCGAGATTGTAGCGAGGGATGTCGTGGCTGACCGATGGCTTTTATCGGTCCCTGTAGGAGCAAGCCTGCTCGCGAAAGCGCCGTATCAATCAACATCAATGTTGAATGTGAAGCCGTCTTCGCGGGCAAGCTCGCTCCTACAAATTCAGACGCTTCAAAGTTCGTCGCTGATCGGCAGCACATAGTTCTTGAATTCAGTGTCTTCCTTGAATCCGATGGACTCGTAGGTGGCCTGCGCGACTTTGTTGTGGCTGCTGGTGGAAACACGCATGCGCACGGCATTGGTTTCCTTGGCCATTTTTTTCGCGGTGCGGATCAAGTTGTCGGCCACCAATTGGCGGCGGGCGTCCTCGGCGACGTAGATGTCGTTGAGGATCCACACGCGCTTGAGCGACAGCGATGAAAAGCTTGGGTACAGCTGACAGAAACCCATCAGCTTGTTGCTGTCGTCATCGGACAGCGCCAGATAGATCACCGACTCCTTGCGACGCAGGCGTTTTTCGAGGAACGCACGGGACGAGTCCGGGTACGGCAGGGAACCATAAAACTCGCGATATCGGACGAACAACGGGGTCAACAGGTCCAGGTGTTCGAGGGTCGCTTGAATAATCCGCATGGTAGGTCTCGTCTTCAAGTGGCTGTCTTGCGTCTCTGACGGCGATGGGAAACCCTTGGCGGCCGCGCCACGATCCTGCCTGAAATTGGTACGAATGTGCAATGCGGAAGCGGTTCAGGCATCCGGCGGGCCGAGCAGGAAATTACCTTTCATGTCGGCGCCAGTCTCCGAGTCCAGTGTCTGAACCTTGGCTTCGTCCTTGAGATTGACCCCCGACAGCTGCCGCCGACAGGCTTCGCGCATCAAATACAGCAAACGGTGGGCCGCCATGCCGTAGCTCAAGCCTTCGAGCCGGACATTGGAGATGCAATTGCGGTAGGCATCGGTCAGGCCGACCTTGGGATTGTAGGTGAAATATAAACCCAGGCTGTCCGGGGAGCTGAGGCCAGGGCGTTCGCCGATGAGGATCACGGTCATCCTGGCGCCGAGTAACTCACCGATTTCGTCAGCGACCGCTACCCGGCCCTGTTCCACGAGCATGACGGGGGCGACGGACCAGTCGTCGTCGGCCATCTGCGCTTCGAGACGCGCCAGAAACGGCAGGGTATGGCGATGAACCGCCAGCGCCGACAGGCCGTCAGCGACCACGATCACCAGGTCCACACCGCCCGGATGGGCCGCAGCAACGTCACGCAGGGTCTGCGCCGAGGCATCACTGAGTTTTCGCCCCAGATCGGGGCGTTGCAGGTACGTGTTGCGATCTGTTGCCGCACTGTGCAGCAGCAGGCTTTCGCGACCGCGCTCGGCCAGTTGCGCACGGAGGGCAGGATGATCGAACGGCAGGTGCACGGCATCCCGCGCCTGCGCATGGGCATACTGGAAGTCCAGCTGTGCGCGGGTTGGAATGCTGGTGCCGGTACGGCCCAGGGCAATCCGCGCCGGCGTCAGACGGCGCAGTTCCAGCCATGGGTTGTGAGGATCGAAGGGCAGTTTTTCCATGTCTATCGTCATCCCAGTTGCGCCAAAGCCTGCCGAAAGGCTGGCGGCAGGTTGTCGCCGAAGAGCACTCTGCCGTCCGCTTGCGTGAAGATGCCCATTTTTGCCAGCCACTGTTCGAATTCCGGTGCAGGCTTCAGGCCAAGGGTCTGGCGGGCATAAAGCGCGTCGTGGAACGACGTGGTCTGGTAATTGAGCATGATGTCGTCAGAGCCCGGAATGCCCATGATGAAGTTGATCCCGGCCACGCCCAGCAGCGTCAGCAGGGTATCCATGTCGTCCTGGTCGGCTTCGGCGTGATTGGTGTAGCAGATGTCGCAGCCCATGGGCACGCCCAGCAGCTTGCCGCAGAAATGGTCTTCGAGGCCGGCGCGGATGATTTGCTTGCCGTTGTACAGGTATTCCGGGCCGATGAAGCCGACGACCGTGTTCACCAGGAACGGCTTGAAATGCCGGGCCACGGCGTAAGCACGGGTTTCGCAGGTCTGCTGGTCGACGCCGTGATGGGCGTTGGCCGACAGCGCGCTGCCCTGGCCGGTTTCGAAATACATCAGGTTTCGCCCGAGCGTGCCGCGATTGAGGCTTAGGCCCGCGTCGTAGCCTTCCTGCAAAATGTTGAGGTTGATACCGAAACTGGCGTTGGCCGCTTCGGTGCCGGCAATCGACTGGAACACCAGGTCCAGCGGCACGCCGCGATTGATGGCCTCAATGGAGGTGGTGACGTGGGTCAGCACGCACGCCTGGGTCGGGATCTCGTAGCGCTGGATGATCGCGTCGAGCATTTCCAGCATGGCGCAGATGGACGCGATGCTGTCGGTGGCCGGGTTGATGCCGATCATCGCATCGCCGTTGCCGTGCAGCAGGCCGTCGAGAATGCTCGCGGCAATGCCCGCCGGCTCGTCGGTGGGGTGGTTGGGTTGCAGGCGCGTGGACAGGCGTCCGCGCAGGCCCAGGGTGCCGCGAAATTGTGTGACCACGCGGATTTTCTGCGCCACCAGCACCAGATCCTGCACGCGCATGATCTTCGACACGGCCGCGACCATTTCCGGGGTCAGGCCTGGGGCGAGGGCACGCAGGATCGGTTCATCGGCCGCATCGCTGAGCAGCCAGTCGCGAAAACCGCCCACGGTCAGGTGGCTGACCACGGCGAAGGCCTGTTGGTCATGGGTGTCGATGATCAGTCGGGTGACTTCATCGGACTCGTAGGGAATCAGCACTTCCTGGAGGAAGTGCTGCAGCGGAATATCGGCCAGGGCCATTTGCGCGGCCACGCGCTCGCCATCATTGAGCGCGGCGACGCCGGCCAGGAAGTCCCCGGAACGTGCCGGGCTGGCCTTGGCCATGACTTCCTTGAGGCCGTCGAAACGGTAGGTCTGGGCGCCGACGGTATGGACGAATGCGGCCATGGGGCGATGTCCTCCATTTATTACTGCAATCTGCTTTTGTAGGAGCGAGCCTGCTCGCGATGCAGGCAACGGGAGCCAACCTTTAGACTTATACCGCAGTGATGCAATCGCGAGCAGGCGCACTCCTACAGGGAATGTATTTACACTTGGATAAGGCAGCGCCCGTCTGGTGGCTCGGCGTCGGTGCAATCTTGGGCGATTAATCTTGCAATAAACTATAGGAAGCAATTGCGAGCAAGGCCTGTGCCAGAGCGGCCAGGCCTTGTTCGTGGAGTCTGTGGGGGCGCCTTCGCTGGCAAGCCAGCTCCTACAGAGGGACATGCGTTTCTGTAGGAGCCGGCTTGCCGGCGAATAGTCGTTACACGGTTAGAAGAAGCCCAACGGATTGATGTCGTAGCTCACCAGCAGGTTTTTGGTCTGCTGGTAGTGATCGAGCATCATCTTGTGGGTTTCACGGCCGACGCCGGACTTCTTGTAGCCGCCGAACGCGGCGTGGGCTGGGTACAGGTGGTAGCAATTGGTCCACACACGACCGGCCTTGATGGCGCGGCCCATGCGATAGGCGCGGTTGATGTCGCGAGTCCAGAGGCCGGCGCCCAGGCCGAACTCGGTGTCGTTGGCGATGGCCAGGGCTTCGGCTTCGTCCTTGAAGGTGGTTATGCTCACCACCGGGCCAAAGATTTCTTCCTGGAACACACGCATTTTGTTGGTGCCCTTGAGCAGGGTTGGCTGGATGTAATACCCGCTCGCCAGGTTGCCCTCGAGTTTTTCCACCTTGCCGCCGGTCAGCAGTTCGGCCCCTTCGCCCTTGGCAATTTCCAGGTACGAAAGGATCTTGTCGAATTGCTGTTCGGACGCCTGTGCGCCGACCATGGTGTCGGTGTCCAGCGGGTCGCCACGTTTGATCGACAGGACTTTTTTCATCACTTCTTTCATGAAGTCGTCATAGATCGACTCTTGCACCAGCGCACGGGATGGGCAGGTGCAGACTTCGCCCTGGTTGAAGAACGCCAGTACCAGGCCTTCGGCGGCTTTTTCGATGAAGGAGGGTTCGGCCTTCATGATGTCTTCGAAGAAGATGTTCGGCGACTTGCCGCCCAGCTCCACGGTGGACGGAATGATGTTTTCCGCTGCGCATTTCATGATGTGCGAACCGACCGGTGTCGAGCCGGTAAAGGCAATCTTGGCGATGCGCTTGCTGGTGGCCAGTGCTTCGCCGGCTTCCTTGCCATAGCCTTGCACAATGTTCAACACGCCAGGTGGCAGCAGGTCGCCGATCAGTTCGACCAGTACGGTGATGCCCAGCGGGGTTTGCTCGGCAGGCTTGAGCACCACGCAGTTACCGGCAGCCAGTGCCGGGGCGAGTTTCCAGGCGGCCATCAGGATCGGGAAGTTCCACGGGATGATTTGCCCGACCACGCCCAGCGGTTCATGGATGTGATAGGCCACGGTGTTGCCGTCGATCTCGGCGGCGCTGCCTTCCTGGGCGCGGATGCACCCGGCGAAGTAGCGGAAGTGGTCGGCGGCCAGCGGGATGTCGGCGTTGAGGGTTTCGCGAACGGCTTTGCCGTTGTCCCAGGATTCGGTAATCGCCAGGGTTTCCAGGTTCTGTTCGATGCGGTCGGCAATTTTCAGCAGGACCAGCGAGCGCGCCTGGGCAGAAGTGGCGCCCCACGCGTCGGCAGCCGCGTGGGCAGCATCCAGGGCCTTGTCGATGTCTTCGGCCGTGGAGCGGGGGAATTCGGCAATCGGTTGGCCATTCACTGGCGAGGTATTGGTGAAGTACTGACCTTTAACAGGCGCGACGAACTCGCCGCCGATGTAGTTACCGTATTTGCTCTTGAACGAAACGATAGCGCCTTCAGTACCGGGGTGAGCGTAACGCATGGTGGTCTCTCCTTGCTTTTGTGCTTATAGGGAGTCGCGCATGTGCGCTTGCTTTAAGCGTAGAGCAAGGGCCGGGCCAGTGCCTTGCAGCTCAGGTAAATCAAGGTCTTGGGCGGTTTGTGTCAGACGGGTGGGTGGCGGCTGTGACGCTAACGGTACAGCCCCGGTGACACTTTGTACCGTTTATGGCACAGCCTGTGACCGACCGGTCTTGCCAGCATTGCAATGCAGGCTAGGCTGGAGGATGCTCGGTACTTGCTGAGTGTGACTGGGCTTTCTGTGGCGAGGGGGCTTGCCCCCGTTTGGGTTGCGAAGCAGCCCCGAAAAATGCCCTCAACTTCCCAGCTTCATCGCGTACAACGGATTTGCGACTGCTGCGCAGCCGAACGGGGGCAAGCCCCCTCGCCACAAGGTGGGCTCCATTCCTAAAGGGTGGCACCGCTCTCGGGGAGAATAATAAGAAATGCACGACAATCATTTGAGTCGCCATGCCCAGCAAGTCCTGACCGTCACCCAGGGCAAGGCCCACTTGCACGGGCCGGGCAGCGATCCGTCCATTGCCCGTTCCTGGTTGCGTTGCCTTGAGGACTATCACCTCGACCCGGCCCTGAGCATCGCGCCGACAGTGCTGGAGCATGGCCGCGTACTGGAAAGCCGCGAGCGCCTGCAGCAAGTGCTGCACATCGCCGGCAATGAAATGACCAGCCTGCACCAGCAACTCTCCGGGGCCGGCCATGCGGTGTTGCTCACCGATGCCCGTGGCGTGATCCTCAACTGTGTCACTGCGCCGGCCGAGCGGCAAATATTCGAGCGCGCGGGGCTCTGGCTCGGTGCCGATTGGAGCGAGGCCTGCGAAGGCACCAATGGCATTGGCACCTGCCTGGTGGAGCGCCAGTCGCTGACTATCCATCAGGACGAACATTTTCGCGGCCGGCACACCGGCCTGACTTGCTCGGCAAGCCCGGTCTTCGACCCTCATGGCGAATTGCTCGCGGTGCTCGACGTGTCGTCGGCGCGGCCCGATGTGTCACGACAAAGCCAGTTCCACACCATGGCGCTGGTCAATCTGTCGGCGAAGATGATCGAGAGCTGCTACTTCCTGCGCTGCTTCGACAATCAATGGTTGCTGCGTTTTCACTTACAGGCCGAATCCGTTGGCTTGTTCAGCGAAGGCTTGCTGGCCTTTGACGGAGAAGGGCGCATTTGCGCGGTCAACCAGAGCGCGCTGAATTTGCTGGGACACATTCGCGGTGGCTTGCTGGGTAAGCCGGTGGAGGCGTTTTTCGATTGCTCGCTCGATGAACTGCTCGGACGCGCGAGCACCCATGCCGCCGCCAGTTGGCCGCTGCGCACCCGTGATGGTCGCAAGCTGTTCGCAGTATTGCGCGGTGAAGCGCGGCGACCATTGCCGACGCCGATGGTGCCGGCGCCCAAAGTTGCACCTGCGCCGCATGTGTCGGGCATTTGCCTGGACGACGCGACCTTGCAGGCGGACTTCCGCAAGGCTTTGCGCGTGTATGAGCGCGATGTGCCGCTGTTGATCAACGGCGAAACTGGATCCGGCAAGGAGGCGTTCGCCAAAGCCGTGCACCAGGCCAGCCAGCGCGCGGCAAAAGCCTTCGTCGCCCTCAATTGCGCGGCCATTCCCGAAAGCCTGATCGAAAGCGAGTTGTTCGGTTATCGCGGCGGCAGCTTCACCGGCGCACGCAAGGAAGGCATGCGCGGCAAGCTGCAGCAGGCGGATGGCGGGACGTTGTTCCTCGATGAAATCGGCGACATGCCCCTGGCCCTGCAAACCCGTTTGCTACGGGTGCTGGAAGACCGACAGGTAGTACCGATCGGCGGCGAGCCGGAGCCGGTCAACGTGCGAATCATCAGTGCCACTCACCGCCACTTGCTGGATCGCGTGCAGGACGGCAGTTTTCGCGAGGACTTGTATTACCGCCTCAACGGGCTAGAGGTCGCCTTGCCGCCGCTGCGCGAGCGCAGCGATAAATCCCGCTTGCTCGATTTTCTGCTGGCCGAAGAAGCGGCCGGGGAAACCCTAGTGATTGACGGCCCGGCGCGTGAGGCGTTGCTGGGGTTTGCCTGGCCGGGCAACGTGCGGCAGTTGCGCAATGTGCTGCGTACGTTGGCGGCGTTGTGCGATGACGGGCGGATCGGTGTGGACGATTTGCCGGCCATGATTCGCCAGGCGCAACCGCGGGTGCCGACGCTCGACGCGACCTCGGAGCATCCGCTGGAGGATGCCGAGCGGCTGGCGTTGCTCACGGCGCTGGAGCAAACGCGCTGGCACATGACGCATACCGCGGAGCAGTTGGGGGTCAGCCGCAACACGCTTTACAGAAAGCTGCGAAAGCACGGGATTGCCCGCTAAACGCCACAACAACCTGTAGGAGCCGGCTTGCCGGCGAGGGCAATTTCAAGACCGCCTTCGCCGGCGAGCCAGCTTCTACAGGTTTTGCGCTGGGCACAAATCGAAACACAAGGTGCGATTTTCCCCTCCCTACGCTAACCTGCGGCCATGTTTTACGAGGTCGACTATGCACATTCATATTCTGGGTATCTGCGGCACTTTCATGGGTTCGATGGCGGTTCTGGCCAAAGAGCTTGGCCATCACGTGACCGGCTCCGATGCCAATGTCTATCCGCCGATGAGCACCCAACTGGAGGCCCAGGGCATTGAATTGACCCAGGGCTACGACCCGGCGCAACTCGATCCGGCCCCGGATCTGGTGGTGATCGGCAACGCCATGTCGCGGGGCAACCCGGCGGTGGAATATGTGCTGAACAAGGGCCTGCCTTACGTGTCCGGCCCGCAATGGCTGGCCGATCATGTCCTGCAAGGGCGTTGGGTGTTGGCGGTGGCCGGGACGCACGGCAAGACCACCACCAGCAGCATGCTGGCCTGGGTGCTGGAACACGCGGGCATGGCGCCGGGCTTCCTGATCGGCGGCGTGCCGCAGAATTTCTCGGTGTCGGCGCGCCTGGGCGATACGCCGTTCTTCGTCATTGAAGCCGACGAGTACGACAGCGCGTTCTTCGACAAGCGCTCCAAGTTCGTGCACTACCGCCCACGCACGGCGATCCTGAACAATCTCGAGTTCGATCACGCCGACATCTTCCCGGACCTGCCGGCCATCGAGCGGCAGTTCCATCACTTGGTGCGGACCATCCCGAGCGAAGGCCTGGTGATTCACCCGACCACGGAGCCGGCCCTGCAGCGTGTGATCGAGATGGGTTGCTGGACACCGGTGCAAACCACCGGGGCTGGCGGTCAGTGGCAGGTCAAGCTGCTCAGTGAAGACGGCTCGAAGTTCGAAGTGCTGTTCGACGGCGTGGTACAGGGTGTGGTCGAGTGGGACATGACCGGCCAGCACAACGTCGCCAACGCCCTGGCGACCCTGGCGGCCGCGCGCCACGTTGGTGTGGTGCCTTCCATGGGCATCGCCGCGTTAAGCGCGTTCAAGAGCGTGAAGCGGCGGATGGAGAAAGTCGCGCAAGTCCGTGGCATCACCATTTATGACGACTTCGCCCATCACCCGACTGCCATCGCCACCACGCTGGATGGTTTGCGCAAGCGCATTGGCGATGCACCGTTGATCGCGATCATCGAGCCGCGCTCCAACTCCATGAAGCTCGGCGCGCACCGTGACGGCTTGCCGGAAAGCGTGGTCGATGCCGATCAGGTTATCTGGTACGCCCCGGCCAACCTTGGCTGGGACCTGGCCGGCACCGCGGCGTTGTGTACCGTGCCGTCGATTGTCAGCGATTCCCTGGAAGGCATCATCGAGCGCGTGAAGAGCCAGGCCCAGCCCGGCACTCACGTGGTGATCATGAGCAACGGCGGTTTCGGCGGCCTGCACGGCAAACTGGCCGAGGCGCTCAAATGAACCACGGTCCGGAGCGCATTACCCTGGCGATGACCGGCGCGTCAGGCGCGCAATACGGTTTGCGCCTGCTCGACTGCCTGGTGCGGGAAGACCGCGAAGTACACTTCCTGATCTCCAAGGCTGCGCAACTGGTGATGGCCACCGAAACCGATGTCACGCTGCCGGCCAAGCCGCAGATGATGCAGGCCTTCCTCACCGAATACACCGGCGCTGCCGCCGGGCAGATTCGGGTGTACGGCAAGGAAGACTGGATGTCGCCAGTGGCCTCGGGTTCCGGCGCGCCAGCGGCTATGGTGGTAGTGCCGTGTTCCACGGGCACCTTGTCAGCCATCGCCACCGGCGCCTGCAACAACCTGATCGAACGCGCCGCCGATGTAACGCTCAAGGAACGTCGGCAGTTGATCCTGGTGCCCCGCGAAGCGCCGTATTCGAGCATTCACCTGGAGCACATGCTCAAGTTGTCGAACATGGGCGTGACGATCCTGCCGGCCTCGCCAGGCTTTTATCATCAGCCGCAAACCATCGACGACCTGATCGATTTTGTCGTGGCGCGGATTCTCAACCTGCTGAACATTCCCCAAGACATGCTGCCGCGCTGGGGCGAGCATCATCTGACCAGTGATGAATAAGCTGCTGGTGATGGTGCTCGCGCTGCAACTGGTCGGTTGCGCCACCGCACGTACCCTCGATGCGGCCAAGCCCGGGGCGCCGATTGTCTACTCGGGAACTCGCCTGGATGTGTACGCGATGAATGGTGGGTGTTGCGCGATGGACCGTTTCGGCGCCGAAGCGCCGAGCTACCCGGGCGTCGACCTGCCGGCGAGTGCATTGCTCGATACGCTGTTATTGCCGTTGTCGTTGCTGACGGTGATTGGTGTGAGTTATCAGGCGACGGGTGGGTTGTAGCAGAACACTACACGGGCTTTTGTGGTGAAGGGGCAAGCCCCCTCACCACAGGTCCTCGGTCTATTTGCCTAACTTGCGCAACTCATCCGACTCGACAATCCGCACGCCATCCTGCTCTTCCAGCGCCAGGCGCCACATCGCACGGGCCAATTGGCAAGCCTCTATACCGTGGTATTTACCAGGGATCAGCCGAGACAGCGGGCCGGCGACTTTCTCGCCCAGTCGCGGTTCAACGCGATCACCCAGCAACAGCGACGGTCGGCAAATGGTCAGTTGAGGCCAGTCTTGCGCACGCAATGCGTGCTCCATCTCGCCTTTGACCCGGTTGTAGAAAATCGAGGATCGGCGATCGGCGCCCAGCGCACTGATCACGATCAGGTGCCGTGCGCCCATTTCTCGTGCGCGTTTGGCAAAGGCCACGACCATGTCCAGGTCCACGGCGCGGAACGCCTCTTCCGAGCCCGCCTGTTTGATGGTGGTGCCCAGGCAGCAATAGGCGATGTCGATGCGGCCGTTGAGCTGTGGAAGGAATACCGCCGGGTCGCCGACCGGGTTTTCAAGGTGGGGATGCTTGGCCAAAGGCCGGCGTGACGGCGCCAATACCCGCGAAATCGTTGGTTCGTTGAGCAAGCGATCAAGCAGGTGTTCCCCGGTCAAACCGGTGGCACCGGCGAGCAGCACATGCTGAGGCGTCAAGTACATAGTGTTTCCCCCTTGATACTGTCAGCTTAGTTGCTGTTTGCATCCCTGCTTTCAATCGAAACACTTTGCAGTGCTTTTCGCGCCTGCTGCTTGCGCAACAGTTGCCAATGCGAAAGGACGGTTTTCGGTGCCCAGATCTGCGGTTCGGAGGCTTCGAAGCCATCGGCCAGCTCGCGTTCGGCGACGGTGGCCTTGGCCAGTTTGAAGGCCTGTTCGAGGTCGTCGGTCTGGTTCAGCGCCTGGGCGAACAAGGCGTCGCCGAAGTAGGTGAAGTTGGCTTCCTCGGAGCAACCGAAGGACACGCGGTCGGCCCGTGACGCGGTCATGATCAGGGTCCGCTCATCCTTGAGGGCGGGGATGAAGCCGCCGGAATAGCAGGACGAGATCACGATGATCTTGTCGCGGTTCTTCAGCGGTGCGAGGACCGCAGCCATTTCGTCGGCGGGCAGGTCGGCCAGTTCCATGCGCGGCTGGTCGAGCACCAGTTCATGTTCGCTGGTGCCGTGGCTGGTCAGGTAGATGAAAATCAGGTCTTCCGGGCCGCTGCGTTCGGCCAGGGTCTGGGCGGCGCGGCGCAGGTTTTCCCGGGTTGCCATCGGGCGGTCGGCGAGGTGGTCGCGATGGTTCACCAGGCGAATCTGGCCGTAGGCGCCGAAACGGGTGGTGAGCATATTGGCGACGTAGTCGGACTCGCGCAGGAACACGCTTTGCTTGCCGTCGCCGCCGAGGGTCAGCGCATACAGCTCCACTGCCGGGGTCGAAGGCGGAATGTTGGCCAGCGCGGTGTCGAGCAGGTGCCCCTGGGCCAACAGGCCGAGCTCAAGGGTGTCCGGCAGCAATTTGCCTTCAGCGTCGCGTACGCGCTGGCCGTTGATCCAAGTGCCGCTGAGTACGGCGCCGTCGGTCAGCACCAGCGTGCCGCGCCCCTGGTAACTGTCGTTGTCGAACTGGCCGGTGTAAAAACTGCCGTCGGGCAGGTTCAGGCGGCCCTGGCCGGAGAAACGCCAATCACTGAACTGGCCGATGTAGTGACTGCCGTCAGAGCCGATCAACTCGCCCTTGCCGTTCAGCGAACCTTCCTTGAACTGGCCCAGCCAGACGTCGCCGTCGGCGTTCTCGTAGCGGCCCTTGCCGTGCAATTGGTTGTTCTTGAAGCTGCCGACGTAGATATCGCCGTCGGCACTGTTGAAGGTGCCGTTGCCTTCCAACTGGCCGTCGACGAAGTGGCCGGTGAACTGATTGCCGTTGCCGTCGCCGCGTTGGCCTTCGCCATTGGGTTTGCCGTGGGCGAACTGGCCCTGGTAGGCGCTGCCGTCTTCGAGTTCCAGGCGGCCGAGGCCAGAATATTGATCGGCCTTGAACTCTCCGCGGTAGCTCATGCCGTTTTCTTTGAGGGTACCTTCGCCGTCGCGCCGGCCGGCCTTGAAACCGCCGGTGTAACTGCTCGCGTTGGTGGTCAGTGCCCCCTGACCTTCGAACAGCCCCTGGCTGAATTGCCCGCGATAGACCTCGCCATTGCTGCCATGCCATTCGCCCTGGCCGTGCCACTGGCCCTTGTCGAACTCGCCGGCGTACCAGCTGCCGTTCGGGTAGTCGATGCGCCCCTTGCCTTGCAGCAAGCCATTGACCAGGTCACCGCGATAGCGTCCGCCATCCGGCAGGCGGGCGTCAGGGGGCAAAGGCGATTCGCCGTTGCCGCAGGCGGTGAGCGTCAGGGTCAAGGCAAGGAGGGCGAGTGGGCGCATAGCGGATTCCGGGCAATTAGGCGAGGGAGTATGCCGCAGCTATGGGCCCTTATATAGGGCGAGGTACCGGCAGAGGGCGCGAAACAGCGTGAGCTGCTTCGCATCCGGGAAGGTTTAGACGAAGCACAGGGACAGGGGCTCGGCGATATACGCCGGTTTGTCCGAACCTTCGATTTCCAGGGTCGTGGTGGCCTTGAGCAGCCATTGGCCGGGTTTCTTCTCGATCACTTCGGTCAGGTCGACTTTGAGCCGCACCCGCGAATTGACCTTGACCGGCTGGATGAAGCGCACGCTGTCGAGGCCGTAGTTGACCACCATCTTCAGGCCTTCGGGCATGACGAGGATGTCTTCCATCAGTTTCGGAATCAGTGACAACGACAGGAAACCATGGGCGATGGTGCTGCCAAACGGCGTTTGCGCGGCCTTGACCGGGTCGACGTGGATGAACTGATAGTCCCCTGTGGCTTCGGCGAACAGGTTGATGCGGTCCTGATCGATGGTGAGCCATTCGGAACGTCCAAGTTCCTTGCCGACATAATCGTTGAGCTCTGCAACTGGAACATAGGGCATTGAGACTCTCCTTGGGGTTCATCGGTTTTATAGTTTTGGGTGCGAGGGATTCGACCTCCCGGCTTACCACTTTAGATCAACATGACCAAACGCTGCGGTCAACTGACCATGCTTTTGGCGAATGCCGATCTATAGCGCAGGCGTGCTTATAATGCCCGGGCCAATGCGGGTGACGGATTTTGCGGGAGATCTTTGATGTTGTTACGGGGCCTGACATGGCTGGTGCTGTTCCAATTGCTCGGCACTGCGCTCAATCATTTGTTCTTGCCGGTGTTGCCGGGACCGATCGTGGGGTTGCTGCTGTTGCTGGTGTACCTGATCTGTCGCGGCCAGGTGGGCGAGCCGCTGAACCAGGCGGCCAGCAGCCTGTTGCGCTACCTGCCGCTGTTGCTGGTGCCGCCGGCCGTGGGCGTAATGGTGTATGCCGCTGACATCGCCGCTGATTTCTGGGCAATTGTCGGTGCTTTGGTCCTGTCGCTTCTGCTGTCGATGGCGTTCGCCGGGGTGCTGATGCAGCGCATGGTCAAGCGTCACGCTCAGCCTGAGGAGGTCCAATGATCTTCGACTGGCACGGCGCGTGGACGTCGGTGATCCATCATCCATTGTTCGGCATCGGTATCACCCTGGGTGCCTATCAACTGGTGCTGGCGGCATTCGAGAAAACCCGCTGGATCTTTTTGCAACCGGTGCTGGTCTCCATGTTGCTGGTGATCGGCGTGTTGGTGGGTTGTGGCCTGACCTACGCCGAGTACCGCAAGAGCACTGAGATTCTCAGCATCCTGCTCGGCCCGGCCACCGTCGCCCTGGCCGTGCCGCTCTATCTCAACCTGCGACGGATTCGGCAGTTGTTCTGGCCGATATTTACTACGCTGGTGATAGGCGGGGTGGTGGCCACGGGCATGGGCGTGTTGCTCGGCTGGTGGTTCGGTGCCGAGCACATGATCCTGATGACCATGGCGCCGAAGTCGGTGACCTCGCCAATCGCCATGTTGGTGGCTGAGCAGATCGGCGGCGTCGCGGCGCTGGCCGCGGTATTCGTCTTGATCACCGGTGTGATCGGGGCGATTTTCGGCCCGGCCCTGCTGACTCGGCTCGGTGTGCACAGCCCGGAGGCCAGGGGCATGGCGCTGGGCATGACGGCCCACGCGGTTGGCACGTCAGTGGCGTTGCAGGAAAGTGAAGAGTGCGGCGCCTTTGCGGCGCTGGCGATGAGCTTGATGGGTGTGGCCACGGCGGTGCTCCTGCCGCTGGCGGTGTCGATGGTGGTGTAAGGAAATGTCTATGAGTCTGCCGCTTTTTCCGCTGAACACGGTGCTGTTTCCAGGCTGCATCCTCGATTTGCAGATTTTCGAGGCACGCTATCTGGACATGATCGGCCGCTGCATGAAGCAGGGCGGCGGTTTCGGCGTGGTGTGCATCCTTGATGGCGAAGAGGTCGGGATCGCACCGGCCGGGTACGCCCTGGTCGGGTGCGAGGCGCTGATCACCGACTTCAAGCAGCAGGACAACGGCCTGCTGGGGATTCGCGTTCAGGGCGGGCGGCGTTTCCATGTCTTGCGAACGGACGTTCAGCGCGATCAGTTGACCGTCGCCGACGTCGAGTGGCTGGAGGATGAACCTGAACAACCGTTGCAGGACGAGGACGCCGATCTGGTAGCGCTGCTCAAGGCCCTGGCCGAGCACCCAATGGTCGAAGCGTTGAACATGGGCACTGAAGCCACCGGCCAACAGTCATTGGCCAACCAGTTGGCGTACCTGTTGCCCTTCGCCGAGCTGGACAAGATCGACCTGCTTCAACTCGACGATCCCCAGCAACGACTGGATGCGATTCAGGCGTTGCTGGATGAGTTGCAGGGCGAGTTGTTTGCCTGACGTAGATTTTTCTCAGTACGCGTACCGCAACATCGTGTGCGGCAAGTGCCGCAGCACGAAGAACCCGAACAACGCCAGCAGTGCTGGCAGCACCAGCCACCAGACCCGGGGTGGCAGGCCGTTGAGCGGCTCCTTGCGCTGAATCAGCCACAGGCTGGCGGCGCAGACGCACGTTGCCAGCATCGCGCCGGCCATGACATCGGTCGGCCAGTGCGCGCCCAGGTACACCCGTGACAAGGAAATCGCCAAGGCCGGCAAACACGCCAGCAGCAGCCAGGTCAGGCGCATCCTCGGCGGTTGCCCGCGGCCGGCCAGCACCGCCAACGTCAGGAACAGCGCAAAAGAACCTGACGCATGGCCGCTGGGCATGCTGTAGCTGGTGAGTGGCTCGCTCAATACCTCGGGGCGCACGCGAGCAAAGAAATGTTTGGTCGCGGTGTTTGCCAATGCCGTGCAGAGCAAGGTGCTGGCGGCGAAGATTGCCGGGCGCCATTGACGCATCAGCAGCAACAAGCCGGTCAACAGTGCGCTGAACAGCAGCATGTTGCGAAATTCGCCGATCAGCGTGAACACCACCGCCACTTCGTCGAGCATCGGGCTGCGGTGTTCCTGCACCAGTGTCATCACGCCTTGATCAAGCGCTTTCAGGTACGGGTAGCCGATAAACAGCGCTACCAAAAGCAAAAAGCTCATGCCAGCAATCAACACCGTGGCCCGGCGATGCTGGCGCAGGCTACTGGTCGCGCTCAGCCCGACCATCACGGCGATGCTACCGGCCACGATACCGGCCTGCAGCCAGAAACCCTCTGGCAACGGTAAACGGATGGCTGCGCCAGTGGCCCAGCCCGGCAACAGGTACGCCACCGACCAGCCGGCAGCGGCCAGCAGGCTGACGGCAATGAAACGTGGGAACGGCATGTCGCACATGCCGGCGACCATGGGCAGCATCGGCCGCAATGGCCCGATAAAACGCCCGACCAGCAGGCTGGCGATGCCGTAGCGCTGGAAATAGGTCTCGGCCCCGGCGATCCATTGCGGGTGATGGCGCAAGCCGGGCAGGCGGCGAATGTTCTGATGAAAGTGCCGTCCGAGGAAATACGAAACGACGTCGCCCAACACCCCAGCGAGGAAACCCAGCAGCAAGGTTTCGCTCAGCGGCAATGCCCCGCTGCCGGCCAACACTGCAACGGCGAACAGCAACACCGTGCCGGGGACGATCAACCCGGCAATCGCCAGGCACTCCACAAAGGCCACCACAAAAATCGCCGCCGCCAGCCATTGCGGGTTGACCGTCAACCAACCGGTCACGCTGTCGAGCCATTGGCCCATAAAAAACCACTCCATTGAATGTTCAAAACACCGCAAAACCCTGTAGGAGCGAGCTTGCTCGCGAAGAGGTCCGTTCAGTCGATATCAGAATCGCCTGACACTCCATCTTCGCGGGCAAGCCCGCTCCTACAAGGGTTTACGGCAATACAAAATAGTCGCGCCCTTCGACCTGCCCCCGGCGCACCGGATTGCGCGTGCAATACGCTGCGTAAGCACTGTCGACAAAGCGGTACATCAAATGTTCATCGCGCCCGTGGGGAATGCCCAGGCGGGTGGTCTGGAGGATGTGAGCGGGCGACTGACCAACGTCTTCCACCAGCATCACCTCATGATCGAAGCGCTTGGCATCCCACATCGGCACTTTCAGGCCCAGCGCCTTGCACAGCAGGGTTTGCCCGGCGCAGAGTTTTTGAGCTGGGCGAGGGCGGCCCTGTGCGTCGGGGTTGTTCAACAGCATCTGCGCCAGGCTTGCAGGACCGCTCAAATCATCGACCCAAGGATAGGCGGACTTGATCAGCACGGCGTTCCCCGGCCCCTGGGCACTGAAGTTCAGGGAATCGCCGCCCCGGGCGTAATACATATAGATATGGCCACCATCCAGAAACAAGGCCTTACGCTTTTCTGTGTAGCCGAGGGACGCGTGACTGCCTTTTTCCGCGCAGTAATAGGCTTCGGTCTCGATGATCCGGGCGCTGAGCCACAAGTCGCCAACGCGATGGCGGATGACCTTGCCCAATAAATCCTGGGCCAGGACCTGGGCGTCACGGTCGAAAAAGGCGTCTGCAAGCGCGGTGGGCAGGGGTATTGCCGGGGCGCGAACTGTCAGGTTGGACATGATTGCGGCGCTAATCAGGACTGAAGGAGGCGTGATGATAACAATTCACAGCTTAATTCCAGCTGAACACCAGCAAATCACCCTCCATTTCGACCATCCGCCCGTCACCGCTGTTAGTCGGTGGGCGCGACAGCTATAATCTGCCGCTTTACTCTTTACCAAGCCCTAATCAAAGACCACGCCAGACCATGACTGAGTCCGTTCTTGACTACATGACCCGCCTGGGTTGCGCTGCCCGCGAAGCTTCCCGCGTGATCGGCCGTGCCAGCACCGCGCAGAAAAACCGCGCCCTGCAGGCCGCCGCCAATGCGCTGGACGCTGCTCGCGCCGAGCTGACCGCGGCCAATGAACTGGACTTGGCCGCGGGTCGCGCCAATGGTCTGGAGCCGGCCCTGCTTGAACGCCTGGCGCTGACCCCGGCGCGCATCGACGGCATGATCGTCGGCCTGCGCCAGGTGGCCGCGCTGCCGGACCCGGTCGGCGCAATCCGCGAAATGAGCTTTCGCCCGTCCGGTATCCAGGTCGGCAAGATGCGCGTGCCGCTGGGCGTGATCGGGATCATCTATGAGTCGCGGCCGAACGTGACCATCGACGCGGCGAGCCTGTGCCTGAAGTCCGGCAACGCGACCATCCTGCGTGGCGGTTCCGAGGCGATTCATTCCAATCGTGCCATCGCCGCCTGCATTCAACGCGGCCTGGCCGAGGCCGATCTGCCGGCCGCCGTGGTGCAAGTGGTCGAAACCACGGATCGCGCGGCGGTCGGCGCGCTGATCACCATGCCTGAATACGTCGATGTCATCGTGCCGCGCGGCGGCCGTGGCCTGATCGAGCGCGTCAGTCGTGACGCCCGCGTCCCGGTGATCAAGCACCTGGACGGCATCTGCCACGTCTATGTGAGTGAGCACGCCGACCTGGCCAAGGCCCAGCGCATCGCGTTCAACGCCAAGACCTATCGTTATGGCATTTGCGGCGCAATGGAGACCTTGCTGGTCGATCAAGCCGTTGCCAAGGATTTCCTGCCGGCGATGGCCGCCCAGTTCCGCGAAAAAGGCGTCGAATTGCGTGGCTGCGAGCGCACCCGGGCCATCATCGATGCCGTGGCCGCTACCGAAGAGGACTGGAGCACCGAATACCTGGCGGCGATTCTGTCGATCCGTGTGGTCGATGGGCTGGGCCAGGCTATCGAGCACATCAACCATTACGGGTCTCACCACACCGATTCGATTGTCAGCGAACACCAGGGCGACACCCGGCGTTTCGTGGCTGAAGTCGACTCCTCGTCGGTGATGATCAACACCCCGACCTGCTTCGCCGATGGTTTTGAATACGGATTGGGTGCCGAGATCGGCATTTCTACTGATAAGCTGCACGCCCGCGGACCGGTGGGTCTCGAAGGCCTGACCTGCGAGAAGTACATCGTGGTCGGCGACGGGCAGTTGCGCGGACAGGAGCCGGCCTGACTTGGGCGACTTCGACCCGTCAGCCCCGGTCACCGCCAGCGAGCCAGCGCCTCGCCGCATTGGCGTGCTGGGCGGTACGTTTGACCCGGTGCACATCGGCCATTTGCGCGGTGCGCTGGAAGTTGCCGAAACCCTGACACTCGATGAGTTGCGCCTGACACCCAGTGCCAGGCCGCCCCATCGGAATACGCCGCAGGTGTCGGCGCAAGACCGTCTGGCGATGGTCGAGTGTGCGGTGGCCGGTGTGGCGCCGTTGGTGGTGGACGACCGCGAATTGCAGCGGGATAAACCGTCCTACACCATTGATACCCTGGAGTTGATGCGCGCCGAAATGCCCGCCGAGACCCAGGTTTTTCTGCTTTTGGGCTGGGACGCATTTTGCGGCCTGCCCACTTGGCACCGCTGGGAAGAGTTGCTCCAGCATTGCCATATCCTGGTGTTGCAACGCCCGGATGCCGACAGCGAACCGCCGGATGCCTTGCGCAACCTGCTGGCAGCGCGCTCGGTGAGCGACCCGCTGGCCCTCAAGGGGCCGAGCGGACAGATTGCATTCGTCTGGCAGACACCGCTCGCGGTATCCGCCACCCAGATCCGTCAACTGCTGGCCAGCGGTAAGTCGGTACGTTTCCTGGTGCCCGACGCGGTCCTGGCCTACATCGATGCGCACGGTCTCTACCGTGCGTCGAACTGAATAGGAGTGCTTCAAGACACGTGGCAACAACGTGTACCGAAGCCCCGAACAAACGAGCAAAACGAGTTTTATATGACGAGCAACAACGAAAGCAAAGTTAAACGCAAAGGCACTTTCAAGAGCGCCCCGCTGCCGGAGAAGGTCCTCGCCGCCGAGCCGCCTAAGGGCGACGAGCTGGTCAAGATCGCCGTAGCCGCCCTGGAAGACGTCAAGGCCCAGGATGTGCTGGTCATCGATGTTCGCGACAAGCAGAGCATCACCGACTTCATGATCATCGCTACCGGTACCTCCAACCGCCAGATCGGCGCGATGCTGGACAAGGTTCGCGAAGCCGTCAAAGCCCTGGGCATCAAGCCGCTGGGTGAAGAAGGCAAGGGCGACAGCGACTGGGTGCTGCTGGACATGGACGACGTCATCGTTCACATGATGACCTCCAACGCTCGCCAGTTCTACGACCTGGAGCGCCTGTGGAAAGGTGCCGAGCAGAGCCGTGCGGCCGATGGCAAGCACCACAGCCCTGAAGTCGGTCACGAGCACTTCACCAAGCTCAACAAAGACCAGGAATAAGGGACTGCTGTGCGACTGCGACTGATCGCCGTCGGTTCACGCATGCCCAAGTGGGTGGAAGAAGGCTGGCATGAATATGCCAAGCGTCTTCCGTCCGAGCTGGCGCTCGAACTGGTGGAAATACCGCTTAACACCCGTGGCAAGAACGCCGACGTGGCCCGCTTCATCCGTCAGGAAGGCGAAGCCATGCTGGCCAAGGTCGGGCCGAACGAGCGCGTGGTCACACTCGAAGTCCACGGCAAGCCCTGGAGCACCGAGCAACTGGCGGTCGAGCTCGATCGCTGGCGGCTGGACTCGCGCACCGTCAACTTCATGGTCGGCGGCCCCGAAGGGCTGGCGCCGGAAGTCTGTGCCCGGGCTGACCAGCGCTGGTCGTTGTCGCCGCTGACCTTGCCGCACCCGCTGGTGCGGATCCTGATCGGCGAACAGTTGTACCGTGCCTGGACCGTGCTGTCCGGTCACCCTTACCACAAGTAATTCTGCCCTCATGTCCCAGCCGATCCGCATCAAGGACCACGAAAAAGACGCCCGTCTGGTGCGTGGCCGCGTCGTGTTCGGGGCCATTGCGGTGGTCACGCTGATTGGCGTGCTGATCGCCCGCCTGTATTTCCTGCAGGTGATCCAGTACGAGTATCACTCGACCCTGTCGGAGAACAACCGCGTCCATGTGCAGCCGATTCCGCCCACCCGTGGGTTGATTTACGACCGCAATGGCGTGGTGATTGCCGACAACCGGCCCAGCTTCAGCCTGAGCATGACCCGCGAGCGCTCCGGCGACTGGCAGCAAGTGCTCGACGTGATCGTCGAAGTGCTGGAGCTGACGCCCGAGGACCGGGTGATCTTCGAGAAGCGCATGCGCCAGGGGCGCCGGCCGTTCGAGCCGGTGCCGATCCTGTTCGAGCTGACTGAAGAGCAGATTGCACGCATTGCTGTGAACCAGTTCCGCCTGCCCGGCGTGGAAGTGGTTGCGCAACTGGTTCGTCACTACCCGCAGGGCGCGCACTTTGCGCACTCGGTGGGCTACATGGGGCGGATCAACGAGAAAGAGCTGAAGTCGCTGGACCCGGTCAGTTATAGCGGTACCCATCAAATCGGCAAGACCGGCATCGAGCGCTTCTATGAGCCGCAGCTGCATGGCCAGGTGGGTTACGAAGAAGTCGAGACCAACGCCCGGGGCCGGGTATTAAGGGTGCTCAAGCGCACCGAACCGGTTTCCGGCAAAGACATCGTCCTGAGCCTGGACATCAAGTTGCAGGAAGCCGCCGAAACCGCGCTCGGCGGTCGTCGTGGTGCCGTAGTGGCCCTGAACCCGAAGACCGGCGAGGTGCTGGCGATGGTCAGCCAGCCGAGTTTCGATCCAAACCTGTTCGTCACCGGCATCAGCTCCAAAGCCTATTCCGAACTGCGCGATTCCATCGATCGGCCGCTGTTCAACCGCGTGCTGCGCGGTCTCTACCCACCGGGCTCGACCATCAAGCCTGCGGTGGCGATTGCCGGCCTGGACTCCGGCGTGGTGACGGCATCGACCCGTGTGTTCGACCCCGGTTACTACATGCTGCCCAACTACGATCACAAGTACCGTAACTGGAACCGTACCGGCGACGGCTACGTGGACCTCGACACGGCGATCATGCGTTCCAACGACACCTACTTCTATGACCTGGCCCACAAGCTGGGGATCGATCGGTTGTCGTCGTACCTGTCCAAGTTCGGTATCGGCCAGAAGGTGTCCCTGGACATGTTCGAGGAATCGCCGGGCCTGATGCCGACCCGCGAATGGAAACGCGCAACCCGCCGCCAGGCATGGTTCCCGGGCGAAACGTTGATTCTCGGGATCGGTCAGGGCTACATGCAGTCGACCCCGTTGCAGTTGGCCCAGGCCACGGCACTGGTGGCCAACAAAGGCATCTGGAACCGTCCGCACCTGGCCAAGACCATCGAAGGCGAGAAACCGGTGGACCAGAACCCGATGCCGGACATCATCCTGCGCGACCCGTCAGACTGGACCAAGGTCAACCACGGCATGCAACAAGTAATGCACGGCGCCCGCGGTACCGCGCGCAAGGCGGCGATCGGTGCGCAGTACCGCATTGCCGGCAAGAGCGGTACGGCCCAGGTGGTCGCGATCAAGCAGGGTGAGAAGTACGACCGCTCCAAGGTTCAGGAACGCCATCGCGACCACGCCTTGTTCGTCGGTTTCGCCCCGGCAGACGATCCGCAGATCGTGGTGGCGGTGATGGTCGAGAACGGTGAATCCGGCTCCGGCGTCGCCGCGCCAGTGGTGCGCCAGATCATGGACGCCTGGTTGCTCGACCCGAGCGGTCACCTCAAAGCCGAATACGCCAGCCCTACTAGCGCGGAGGCTACCGCCCGTGATGAATAATTTTGATCGCATGCTCTCCAGTGAGGATGTGATGCGTCGTCGCGCGACGCTGTTGCAACGCATGCACATCGATGGCGTGCTGCTGATTTTGCTGTTGACGCTGGCCGCCGGCAGTCTGTTCGTGCTGTATTCGGCCAGTGGCAAGAGCTGGGACCTGCTGGCCAAGCAGGCCACTTCGTTCGGCATCGGCCTGGTCTCGATGGTCGTCATCGCCCAGCTCGAACCGCGCTTCATGGCCCGTTGGGTGCCGGTCGGGTATGTGATCGGTGTGCTGTTGCTGGTGGTGGTGGATGTCATGGGCCACAACGCCATGGGCGCCACGCGCTGGATCAACATTCCCGGGGTGATCCGCTTCCAGCCCTCGGAGTTCATGAAAATCCTGATGCCGGCAACCATTGCCTGGTACCTGTCCAAACGCACTTTGCCACCGCAACTCAAGCACGTGGGCATCAGCCTGATGCTGATTGGCGTGCCGTTCATCTTGATCGTGCGCCAGCCGGACCTCGGCACCTCGCTGCTGATCCTCGCCGGCGGCGCGTTCGTGCTGTTCATGGGCGGCTTGCGCTGGCGCTGGATCCTCAGCGTGCTGGCCGCCGCCATCCCCGTGGCGGTCGCCATGTGGTTCTTCATCATGCATGACTACCAGAAGCAGCGGATCCTGACATTCCTTGACCCGGAGAGCGATCCGCTGGGTACCGGCTGGAACATCATCCAGTCCAAGGCAGCGATCGGCTCCGGCGGCGTGTTCGGCAAAGGCTGGTTGCTCGGCACCCAGTCGCACCTGGACTTCCTGCCGGAAAGCCACACCGACTTCATCATTGCCGTATTGGGCGAAGAGTTCGGCCTGGTCGGCATCTGCGCGCTGTTGTTGATCTACCTGCTGCTGATCGGCCGCGGCCTGGTGATTACCGCCCAGGCCCAGACATTGTTCGGCAAGTTGCTCGCGGGCAGCCTGACCATGACGTTTTTTGTTTATGTTTTCGTCAACATCGGTATGGTCAGTGGCCTGTTGCCGGTGGTGGGGGTGCCGTTGCCGTTCATTAGCTACGGAGGAACTTCGCTGGTGACACTGCTGTCAGCGTTTGGGGTTTTGATGTCGATCCATACCCATCGCAAGTGGATCGCGCAGGTTTGAATAAGGTGAAATTTTCAATGCAAGTAATGCGTGGCTGGGCGACTCGATACGCGCCGTGGGTCGGCCTGGTAAGCATCCTTGGCAGCGTGCAGGAAGCGTTGGCTGGCGACTATGAAGGCTCACCCCAGGTGGCCGAGTTTGTCGGTGAAATGACCCGCGACTACGGTTTCGCCGGTGAGCAACTGATGGGGGTGTTCCGCGAAGCCGAGCGCAAACAGTCGATTCTGGACGCCATCTCCAAGCCCGCCGAGCGGGTCAAGCAGTGGCGCGAATATCGCCCGATGTTCATCACCGACGCGCGCATTGCCCGTGGTGTGGACTTCTGGCGCCAGCACGAAGCGGTGCTGGCCCGTGCCGAGCAGGAATACGGCGTACCGGCGCAGGTGATCGTCTCGATCATCGGTGTTGAGACCTTTTTCGGACGTAATACCGGTAATTTCCGGGTGATCGATGCGTTGTCGACCCTGGGTTTCGACTATCCTCCCCGTGCCGAGTTTTTCCGCAAGGAATTGCGTGAATTCCTGCTGCTGGCCCGCGAAGAACAGGTCGATCCGTTGACGCTCAAAGGCTCCTATGCCGGCGCCATGGGCCTGCCGCAGTTCATGCCGAGCAGTTTTCGCGCCTATGCGGTGGATTTCGACGGTGATGGCCACATCAACATCTGGACCAACCCGGACGATGCCATTGGCAGCGTCGCCAGTTACTTCAAGCGCCATGGCTGGGTCGCCGGCGAGCCGGTAGTCAGCCGCGCGGATGTCCGTGGCGACCAGGTCGACGAAGGGTTGACCACGGGAATCGAGCCGACGAAAACCGTCGGGGAGTTGCGAGCCTTGGGGTGGTCAAGTCATGATGCGCTGCGCGATGATATGCCGGTGACCGCTTTCCGCCTGGAAGGCGACAATGGCCCCGAATACTGGATGGGCCTGAAGAATTTTTACGCGATCACGCGTTATAACCGCAGCGTGATGTACGCCATGGCCGTACATCAACTGTCTGAACAGCTGGTCCAAGCACGGGGCGTCAAGTAATGCGGGCATTGCCTATGAGTAAACCCCTGAAGCTGATGGCATTCGCCGGGTTGGCGGTGCTGGTCGCCAGTTGTTCGACCAGCCGCGCACCCACGCAGAAGACCTCGTCGACGGCTGTGCGCGCGCAACCGGGCCTGGACATCAACCGCGCCCACAAAGACGGTGCGCCGTGGTGGGATGTCGATGTGTCGCGCATTCCGGACGCCACGCCAACCCTGCACACCGGCCCGTACAAGGCCAACCCGTACACCGTGCTGGGCAAGACCTACTTCCCGCTGCAAGAGTCCAAGACCTACGTGCAGTCGGGTACGGCGTCCTGGTACGGCACCAAGTTCCACGGCCAGAACACCGCCAACGGCGAAGTGTATGACCTGTACGGCATGAGTGCCGCACACAAGACATTGCCACTGCCGAGTTACGTCCGGGTGACCAACCTGGACAACAACAAGAGCGTGATCCTGCGGGTCAACGACCGCGGGCCGTTCTACTCGGACCGGATCATCGATTTGTCCTACGCCGCCGCCAAGAAGCTCGGTTATGCCGAAATCGGCACCGCCCGGGTCAAGGTCGAGGGCATCGACCCGCAAGCGTATTGGGCGGCGAAAGGCCGTCCGGCGCCTTTGATGCTCAACGAGCCTCAAGTCGCGCAGAATAGCGCCCCGGTGATCACGGCCTCGGCCGGCACCGTCGAACAATGGACACCGCCGCCACAGCAACACGCCGCGGCGGTGGTGCCCGTTCAGCTCGATGCAAAAAAAAACGCTTCTGTACCAGCCTCTGGCCAGTATCTGCAGGTGGGCGCGTTCGCCAACCCGGACGCTGCAGAACTCCTGAGATCGAAGCTCAGCGGGATGGTGAGCGCTCCGGTGTTCATCAGCTCGATCGTGCGCAATCAGCAGACCCTGCACCGGGTTCGCCTGGGCCCGATCGGATCGCCGGGTGAAATCGCGCAGGTGCAGAACAGCGTGCGCATGGCCAACCTCGGTTCGCCCAGTGTCGTGACTGAGTAATACGTAGAACTTGATTGACGGTTCGCTTGCAGTTGGGGGGCGGACCAGGTTGCTGACTCGTTGAAGAACAAAAGCCCGGCAAGGGTGACTGGAGTTTGCAACTGAACACGTGATAACCCGTTAGAAGGTTATTTGATTAGTTTTGCCCTTGGGCAGTTTCCATTAGCGATTTCGAGAGACGGATGAACATCACCACCTTTGCCAAACGCCTGTTCCTGCTAGTCCCGCTGCTTCTCTCACCTGCCGCGTTCGCGGTCGAGATGATGCCTTCGCCACCGCAACTGGCCGCCAAGGCCTATGTGCTCATGGATGCCAGCAGCGGCAACGTGCTGGTCGAGAACAACGGTGACCAGCGTCTGCCACCGGCCAGCCTGACCAAGCTGATGACCGCGTACATCGCGACGCTGGAAATCCGTCGTGGCCAGATTGGTGAAAACGACCCGGTGACCGTCAGCGAAAACGCCTGGCGTACCGGCGGCTCGCGGATGTTCATCAAGGTGGGCTCGCAAGTCACCGTCAGCGACCTGCTGCACGGCATCATTATCCAGTCGGGTAACGACGCCAGCGTTGCACTGTCCGAGCACATCGCCGGCAGCGAAGACGCGTTCGCCGACCTGATGAACAAGACGGTTGCCGACCTGGGCATGAGCAACACCCACTTCATGAATCCGACCGGCCTGCCGAACCCCGAGCACTACTCGTCGGCTCACGACATGGCAGTGCTGGCTCGCGCGATCATCCACGAAGACCCGGCTCACTATGCGATCTACTCGCAGAAAGAGTTCTTCTGGAACGGCATCAAGCAACCCAACCGCAACCTGCTGCTGTGGCGCGACAAGACCGTTGATGGCCTGAAGACCGGCCACACCGACGAAGCCGGCTACTGCATGGTGTCCTCGGCCGTACGTGATGGCATGCGCCTGATCGCCGTGGTGTTCGGCACCAACAGCGAAGTGGCCCGTGCCGCCGAAACCCAGAAGCTGCTGACTTACGGTTTCCGCTTCTTCGAAACCCAGACCTTCTACCAGAAGGGCACCGAGCTGGCCCAGGCGCCGGTCTGGAAGGGTTCGACCAACCAGGTCAAGGCCGGCCTGGCTGAAGACCTGACCATGACCCTGCCAAAAGGCCAGCTCAAAAAGCTCGCTGCCAGCATGACCATGAACCCGCAACTGGTCGCGCCAATCGCCAAGGGCGACGTGATCGGTAAAGTCGAGGTGAAACTGGACGACAAAGTGGTGCACAGCGCTGATCTGATCGCTCTGGACGCCGTCGAGGAAGGTGGTATCTTCCGCCGCATGTGGGATAGCATCCGTCTATTCTTCTACAGCCTGTTCAACTGAATCTAGTGTGCACCTGCAGGGCCCTGCGCTGATCCAGCATGGGGCCATGCCCGTCGCCACGGCTTACGCTTACGAGGCCGTTACGCCATGACCGATACCGAAGTAAAGGCGCCAAAGATCGAATTTCCCCAGGTTGATTACCCGGTTAAGGTGATCTGCGATACGGGTGCCGGCAACAAAGACAAGATCATCGAAATCGTCAAGAAGTACGCGACGATCAATGATGAGCGTGTCGATGAGCGTCAAAGCAGCAACGGCAAATACACCACCATTCAGTTGCACATCGTCGCGACCGACCAGGATCAGCTGTACAACATCAACAGCTTTCTGCGCGCTACCGGTTTCGTGCACATGGTGCTGTGATGTCTGGCACGCTGGGCTTTCGCGAGCTCGGCCAGATGGCTTACGAGCCGGTCTGGCATGCCATGCAACGCTTTACCAACGAACGCGGCACCGACGTTGCCGACGAGATCTGGCTGGTGGAACACTCGCCTGTGTTCACCCAAGGCCAGGCCGGCAAGGCCGAACACCTGCTGCTGCCCGGTGATATTGCGGTGGTACAGGTCGACCGTGGGGGGCAGGTGACCTATCACGGGCCCGGCCAGTTGGTGGCTTATCTGCTGCTGGATGTGCGCAGGCTGGGGTTTGGCGTGCGCGATCTGGTCAGCCGGATGGAACAATGCCTGATCGAGCTGCTGGCCAGCTACGGCGTCACCGCCGCGGCCAAGCCCGATGCTCCGGGTGTCTACGTCGACGGGGCGAAAATCGCTTCCCTGGGTCTGCGGATCCGCCACGGTTGTTCCTTTCATGGCCTGGCCCTGAATGTGGACATGAACCTGGAACCGTTTCGACGGATTAATCCCTGCGGTTACGCCGGGCTGGCGATGACCCAGCTGAGCGATCACGCAGGATCGATTGAATTTGCCGAGGTAAGTGCCCGGCTGCGCGCGCAGCTCGTCAAACACCTCGACTATGCTGAGCAGACGACCCTCACGGGCGGAATCGACTGATATGACTACTGATGCAGTGCAAACCATGATCCCGACGCTCGATGTCTCCGAGCGCCCGGCCCCGCGTCCCAAGGTTGAAGCCGGCGTCAAGCTGCGCGGCGCCGAGAAGGTTGCACGCATCCCGGTGAAGATCATTCCGACCACCGAACTGCCGAAGAAGCCGGACTGGATTCGCGTGCGTATCCCGGTGTCGCCGGAAGTCGACCGCATCAAGGCCCTGCTGCGCAAACACAAACTGCACAGCGTGTGCGAAGAAGCGTCCTGCCCGAACCTGGGCGAGTGCTTCTCCGGTGGCACCGCGACCTTCATGATCATGGGTGATATCTGCACCCGTCGTTGCCCGTTCTGCGACGTCGGCCACGGCCGCCCGAAGCCACTGGACGTCAACGAGCCGCAAAGCCTGGCCATCGCCATCGCCGACCTGCGCCTGAAGTACGTGGTGATCACCTCGGTAGACCGCGACGACCTGCGTGATGGCGGTGCCCAGCACTTTGCCGATTGCATCCGCGAAATCCGCAAGTTGTCGCCAAACGTGCAACTCGAGACCCTGGTCCCGGACTACCGTGGCCGCATGGACATCGCCCTGCAAATCACCGCTGCCGAGCCACCGGATGTGTTCAACCACAACCTGGAAACCGTGCCGCGCCTGTACAAGGCTGCGCGTCCGGGTTCCGATTACCAGTGGTCGCTGACCCTGCTGCAACGCTTCAAGCAGATGATGCCGCACATTCCGACCAAGTCCGGCCTGATGCTGGGCCTGGGCGAGACCGACGAAGAAGTCATCGAAGTCATGAAGCGCATGCGCGAGCACGACATCGACATGTTGACCCTCGGCCAGTACCTGCAACCGTCCCGCAGCCACTTGCCGGTGCAGCGTTTCGTGCACCCGGACACCTTCGCCTGGTTCGCCGAGGAAGGCTACAAGATGGGCTTCAAGAACGTGGCCTCCGGGCCACTGGTGCGTTCCTCGTACCATGCCGACGAACAGGCCAAGCTGGTCAAGGCCGAGCTGATGTCGTCCTGATTGACCCGTGCAATGAAAGTCGCCCGCACGGCAGTCTGCCTTGCGGGCGTTTTTTTGCCTGGTCTACGGCAATCGCGGCTTTTTCCTGCAACCTGCGGGGCGACTGACCCTCTTCTGTTTGTCCCCGTTCCTGACTACTGTGTGCTGAAGTGTTTACGCAGGGAGATTCACGGATGACCGTTCGACCGACCCAGATGTTATGTCCTCACGCGCCCGTACCGGCGCTGCCCTCGCAAGGGGTGATCGGCGTGATTGCGCCCGCGGGTCCCGCGCCCCTGGGTACCGACAAAGCCGCGCATTGGATGCGCGCCCGGGGCTATGCGTTGAAAGTGTTCCCCGGGGTCTACGAGAAGGATGGTTATCTGGCGGGTAGCGACGACGTGCGGCTCAATGACCTGCACGCGGCCTTCGCTGACAGCGAGGTGGATGCCATCATCTGCCTGCGCGGCGGCTACGGGACGCCGAGGCTGCTCGATCGCATCGATTTCAGCTTGCTGCGTGACAACGCCAAGCCGTTCGTCGGCTACAGCGACATCACTGCGCTGCATGTGGCGATCAGCCGCTATGCAGGGTTCGTGACCTTTCATGGGCCGCTGCTCAATGCCGACCTGCTGGGCAACAGGCAGAAGCCGACTGAGTCTTCCTTCTTCAACATGCTGCGCGGGCAGGTGAGCGCAGGCTCGGTGCTGGCGCATCCGGTGGCCTACCCGTTGACCACGATTGAGCCTGGCGTGGCACATGGGCGCTTGCTCGGCGGCAACCTGGCGATGATTGCGGCGACGATGGGCACGCCTTACGAGATCGATGCCGAGGGCGTCATTCTGCTGATCGAGGACATCAACGAGCCGCTGTACCGCATCGACCGGCTGCTGACCCAGTTGCGGCTGGCGGGCACGTTGCACAAGTTGCGAGGCGTGTTGGTCGGGGATGTGGCGGGGGTTGAGGGGGCGGCGCTGAACAGGCTGCTCAAGCAGACCTTCGAGCCGTTGAAGATTCCGGTGTTGTCCGGCTGGCGCAGCGGGCATTGCGATCCGAACCTGACGTTGCCCATGGGGGCGCTGGTGCGGCTGGATGCGGGGAATCAGGAATTGATGTTGGAGCAGGATGTGGTGCTCAGGCAGTAGATGTTCATTGCCTGAACGTCAGTCTTCGCGAGCAGGCTCGCTCCTACAATGGACTTGTGAGCGACACAAACCACTGTAGGAGCGAGCCTGCTCGCGATGCTGTTAGCGGCTACGCAACCCTTCGAGCAACTTGTGCGTCGGGTAGCCATCCGCCGGCCAGCCAAACGACTGCTGGGCGCTGCGGATCGCCTTGCGAGTGTTGGCGCCGATGATCCCGTCGGCGGTGCCAGCGTCGTAACTCTGTGCGCTCAGCAGGTTCTGCAGTTCGATCCGCTCGGTACGGCTCAGCGGCAGGTCATCCTTGGGCCACGTGCCGCTGATCAGGCCTGCACCGTTGAAGCGCTCTGCCAGCAGGCTCACCCCCAGGGCGTAGGACGACGAGTTGTTGTACTTGAGGATCGCCCGGAAATTATCGAGCACCAGGAATGCCGGGCCGCGGTAACCAGCCGGCAGCAGCAGGGCGGCGGACAGTTGTTCGGAGCCGGCCGGAGCCTGGCGACCGTTGGGCAAGGTGATCCCCAGTTGCCGCCATTCAGCGACAGTCTTGCGAATCGTGCCATCGGCCAGCACGTAATCGAAGCCGCTCGGCAGCTGGACCTCAAAACCCCATGGCTGGCCTCTCTGCCAGCCCGAGCTTTGCAAGTAGTGCGCGGTCGAGGCCAGGGCATCGGCCGAACTGCCCCAGATGTCGCGGCGCCCGTCGCCGTCAAAATCTACGGCATGGGTGTTGTAGGTGGTCGGGATGAACTGGGTCTGGCCCATGGCACCGGCCCAGGATCCGAGCATTTTCTCGGGTTCGATATCGCCTTGCTGGAGGATTTGCAGGGCGGCGATCAATTGCGCTTGGGCAAAGCCGGGACGACGGCCTTCATAGGCCAGGGTCGCCAGCGAGTTGATCACCGACTTGTTGCCCTGGAACTGGCCAAAGTTGCTTTCCATGCCCCACACGGCCACCAGCGCCTGACGATCAACGCCGTAACGCTGCTCGATGCTTTGCAGGATGTCGGCGTATTGGTTGATCAGCGACTGGCCTTTACGCACCCGCAGCGGCGACAGGGCGCCGTCGAGGTATTCCCACACCGGTTTGGCGAATTCCGGTTGGCTGCGGTCGGCGCGGATCACGCTGTCATCGAAGCTGACATTGGCGAAGGCGCGGTCGAACACGTCGGCGCGGATACCGGCGGCCAGGGCGTCCTTGCGGAAACCTGCTTGCCATTCGGCGAAGGTCTGGGTCGGCTGAATGTCGAGGTTCTCACCGGTCGGAACCACAGGTGGAACGACCGCCGGGGCGGTGGCGACGGGAGACGTCTGAAGCGGCTGGGCGTCGGCGGCGGTCGGTTTTTCCGCGCAGGCGACAAGCAAAACGAGGCTGGAGGCAGCGATCAATTGGCGCAGGTGCCAACGACGGGGAAGACAAAAGGGCATGCACGGGTCCAGGGAATACGAATCAGGTACAGACCTTAACATGACGAGGGGGTGTTCTGCTTTACGCGGCCAGAAAGTAAGAAGCCTCCCAGCTGTCAGACTGGAAGGCTTCGCGGCGATAACTGCCTTTGCCCTTGGCGGGGCGCTCCTGGCGACTGCGGAACAGTGGCTGGGCAATGATGGATTTGGCCTTGTTGGGGCCGTGTCGGGACGGCTTTTTGCTCATGGTGATTGCTCGCAAGTGAGTGGATTTTGCGAGGAGAATCATCGGCCGAAGTTGAAAGGCTGTCCAGTCCCGGTCCGTCTGAAAAAAACGCCGCCCCCTGTAGGAGCGAGCTTGCTCGCGAAGGTCGTTAACGATAACGCAGGCATTCTGATTTAACGCAGCGCCCTCAAGTCTTTCGCGAGCAAGCTCGCTCCTACAGGGGGCGGGGGTTATTCAGCGGGCAGGGTCAGGCGCTGACCTGCCATCAACAACGTCAACCGACTCAGGCTCATCCACGGCGAACCCGCCGCCTGGCCCTTGATCTGTGCGTCGATGCGCTGCGCTTCGAGCAGCAGTTGGGCCCAGCGTTGCGCCGAGTAGCGTTGCAGGGCTTTGCTCATCAGCGGTTTGCGTTTGTCCCAGACCGGCGGTTTGGCCTGGCTGAAAGCCTTGTCCAGCGGCGTGCCCTGGCTGTATTGCAGCGAGATATTGGCCAACAGGCGCAACTCACGGGCCAGGGCCCAGAGGATCACCGGCGGTTCGACACCTTCGCCGCGCAACCCTTCGAGCATGCGCAGCGCGTGGGCAGCCTCACCATTGAGGACCGCATCGGTCAGGCCGAAAACGTCGAAACGCGCACTGTCGGCTACCGCCGCCTGCACGGTTTCGACGGTGATCTGGCCGCCTTCGGCCATCAGCTTGAGCTTTTCTATTTCCTGGGCGGCCGCCAGCAAGTTGCCTTCGACCCGCGCCGCGATCAGTTCAACAGCGTCCTGGCTGGCGGAAAGTCCGGCCTGGGACAGGCGCTGACGAACCCAGCCTGGCAACTGGGCAACATCGACCGGCCAGATCTGCACGAACTGGGTCTGCTGTCCTTCGACCAGTGCCTTGCCCCACTTGGTTTTCTGCGCGCTGCCATCGAGTTTCGGCAGGCTGATCAGCAGAACGGTGTCGTCGGCCGGGCGCGAGCAGTATTCGATCAGTGCGGCGGCACCTTTGTCCCCGGGCTTGCCCGAAGGCAGGCGTAGTTCCAGCAGGCGCTTTTCGGCGAACAGCGACATGCTGGCACCGGCTTGCAGCAATGTACCCCAATCGAAATTGGCGTCGGCGGCAAACACCTGGCGTTCATCGAAGCCTTGCTGGCGAGCGGCGGCGCGAATCGCGTCGGCGGCCTCCTGGCACAGCAACGGGTCATCGCCGCTGATGATGTAGACCGGCGCGAGGGCACCTTGCAGGTGTTTGGCGAGTTGGGCGGGGGCGAGCTTCATAAGAAAGGGCGAACGGGGCGCCTGAGCGCCCCGTAAGTCTTACTGCTTCGGCAGTTCGATGGGCGACTGACGCGGCGTTTGCGCTTCAGCCTTCTGTGCCGCTTCCAGTGCCGCGGCTTCGGCCTTGGCCCTGGCTTCGGCCGTCTGCTGCAACTGATCCAGTTGGGTCGGGGTCAGTTGTTGCAGGCGCAGCATCATGCGTTGAATCATTTCACGACGGGTTTCCGTGCGAGCCGTGGCGGCTTCCTGGTCGGAACCCACCAGGTTGTTGCCGTCATGCATGAAGACTTTTTCCACTTGCAGCTTGTCGCTGATCAGTGGCAGGTCGCCGCGACCACGGATGTCGTAGTTCAGCACTGTCGTGACCTGGTATTCACCGGCACGGCCGGCACCGGCGTAGCTGAGGATGCGTTGGCTTTCCTGCTCATCGGTCAGCACCAGTTTGTAAGGTGCACCGGTGTAGACCTTGACGCCGCTGCCTTCCAGTACCTGGCGCAGTTGGGTCACGGTTTCGCCGTAGGCGTTACGGGCGCTCAGGTCGAGTTCCTTGATCGCCAGTTCGTTGGTACCGGTGCCACGCAGCTGGAAACCGCAGGCGCTCAGCAGAACCGCGAGGCCCATCACCAGCAGATTGCGTTTGATCATCTTGTTGCTCCCCTTGAAACCATGGGGGCCGATCAGGCGGCCCGAAAGGTTTTACATGGCGCCAGGCTGACCCGGCGCCTGATCCAATTAACTGGCGACGATATTGACCAGTTTCCCGGGCACTACGATCACTTTACGAATGGTCAGGCCGTCGACGAAACGCAGCACGTTCTCGTTGGCGCGGGCAGCCGCTTCGACTTCCTCGCGGCTGGCGCTGGCCGGCATTTCGATATGGCCGCGCAGCTTGCCGTTGACCTGGATCACCAGTTGCAGGCTGTCCTGTACCAGCGCGCTGTCATCCACCACCGGCCAGCCGGCGTCGATCACAGGATCGGCGTGACCCAGTTGATTCCACAGCTCGTGGCTGATGTGCGGCGTGATCGGTGCCAGCAGCAGAGTCACGGTCTCGAGGCCTTCCTGAACCAGCGCGCGGTCTTGTTCGGTGGCCTGGGCGGCCTTTTCCAGTACGTTCATCAGCGTCATCACCTGGGCGATGGCGGTGTTGAATTTGTGGTTCTGGCCGACGTCCTGGCTGGCTTGCTTGATGGCCAGGTGGATCGAGCGGCGCACGGCTTTGTGCTCGTCAGTCAGGCTGGCGATGTCCAGTTTGCCCGGCAGGCCCTGGGTGACGTGTGCCTGGGCCAGGCGCCAGACGCGCTTGAGGAAGCGGTGCGAGCCTTCGACGCCGGAGTCGGACCATTCCGCGCTCATGTCGGGTGGCGAGGCGAACATCATGAACAGGCGGCAGGTGTCTGCGCCGAACTGGTCGATCATCGACTGTGGGTCGACGCCGTTGTTCTTCGACTTGGCCATCTTCTCGGTGCCGCCGATTTCCACCGGCAAGCCGTCGGCTTTCAACTTGGCGCTGATGACCTTGGCCTTGCTGTCACGCTCGAGTTCGACATCCGCCGGGTTGAACCAGGTGTAGGCACCGTTGGCTTCACGACGGTAGTAAGTCTCGGCGATCACCATGCCCTGGGTCAGCAGGTTCTTGAAGGGCTCGTTGGAGCTCACCAGGCCTTCGTCGCGCATCAGCTTGTGGAAGAAGCGCGCATAGAGCAGGTGCAGGATCGCGTGTTCGATACCGCCGATGTACTGATCCACCGGCAACCAATGGTCGGCCGCGGATTTTTCCACCAGGCCGCCTTCGAAGTGCGGCGAGGCATAGCGAGCGTAGTACCACGAGGACTCGACGAAGGTGTCCATGGTGTCAGTTTCGCGCTTGGCCGGTGCGCCGCATTTCGGGCAGCTGCACTCGTAGAACTCGGGCATGCGCGCCAAAGGCGAACCGGCGCCGTCCGGTACGACGTCTTCCGGCAGCACCACAGGCAGTTGATCTTCCGGCACCGGCACGTCACCGCAGGTGGTGCAGTGGATGATCGGGATCGGGCAGCCCCAGTAGCGCTGACGGCTAATGCCCCAGTCGCGCAGGCGGAACTGGGTGCGCGAGGCGCCCAGCTCTTTCTTGATCAGCGCGACTTCGATGGCGTCGAAGGCGCCGGCGAAATCGAGGCCGTCGAACTCGCCGGAATTGATCAGCGTGCCGTGCTCGCCGTAGGCGTCTTGCCACGGGGCCGGGTTGCTGTCACCGGTGCTGGTGCGCACCACCGATTTGACCGGCAGGTTGTACTTGTGGGCGAATTCGAAGTCACGTTCGTCGTGGGCCGGTACGGCCATTACCGCGCCATCGCCGTAGTGCATCAGCACGTAGTTGGCGACCCATACCGGCAGTTTTTCGCCAGTCAGCGGGTGCTCGACGAACAGACCGGTCGGCAGGCCTTTTTTCTCCTGGGTGGCGACGTCGGCTTCGGCGACGCTGCCGCCCTTGCATTCAGCGATGAACGCTTGCAGCTCAGGATTGTTTTGCGCGGCCAGGGAGGCCAGGTGATGCTCGGCGGCCACGGCGACGTAGGTCGCTCCCATGAGAGTGTCCGGACGGGTGGTGAAGACTTTCAGGGTGCCGGCTTCGCCGATGGAATCGACGTTGTACGGGAACTGCACTTCCATGCCGCGGGACTTGCCGATCCAGTTGCGCTGCATGGTCTTGACCTGTTCAGGCCAGCCAGTCAGTTCGTCGAGGCTCTCCAGCAGCTCATCCGCGTAGGCGGTGATCTTGAAGTAGTACATCGGGATTTCACGCTTTTCGATCAGCGCGCCGGAGCGCCAGCCGCGACCGTCGATCACTTGCTCGTTGGCCAGGACGGTCTGGTCGACCGGGTCCCAGTTCACGGTGCCGCTTTTCTTGTAGATCACGCCTTTTTCGAACAGGCGAGTGAACAGCCATTGTTCCCAGCGGTAGTAGTCCGGCTTGCAGGTGGTCACTTCGCGCGACCAATCCACCGCCAGGCCCAGGCTACGCAGCTGGGACTTCATGTAGGCGATGTTTTCGTAGGTCCACTTGGCGGGCGCTACGTTGTTTTTCATCGCAGCATTTTCCGCCGGCATGCCGAAGGCATCCCAACCCATTGGTTGCAGGACGTTCTTGCCTTGCATGCGCTGGTAGCGGGAGATCACGTCGCCGATGGTGTAGTTGCGCACGTGCCCCATGTGTAGCTTGCCGCTGGGGTAAGGGAACATCGACAGGCAGTAGTAAGTCTCCTTGCCTGGCTGTTCACTGACTTCAAAGGACTTTTGCTCGTCCCAGAACGACTGGGCGGCGGCTTCGATTTCACGGGGCTGATATTGTTCGTGCATGGCTACTTTTGAACTGAATAGGGGTGGCCTAATCCTCTTCAATGCATCGCTGGACGCTGATCTCGCCGCAATGGCGTTTTCGCTGCCCAACCGAGCTGGAAGTGGAGTTACAGGAAGCGCCGTAGCATACATGACCGCGCTCCGCCGAGGGAAACCCTGATTGCTGCCGCGTATCCGGCAAAAATGGCTGCGAGGGCCGTTGGTCGCGGCGTTCAGCCGGTTTGTTCATGGAAGCTAAGCTCTAACTGGGGAGTAGGTCTTATCTTCCAATGAGGTGAGGGATGGTTGAGTCACAGCGAAAAGCTACAAAACCGGAGCTGTACGAAAGACTGATCGATCGTCTGGGCATGGCCCTGGAAGCGGCTAAAACCGCTGGCCGCCTGCGCGACGAACGCCCCTTGGAACTGGAGCTGCGTGGCCTGAGCCCCGCAGAGTTTGCACTGGTCAAGGCGTATCTGGATCGCAGTGAGCGTGAGACACACGGATGCTTGTCTGAAGCTATCAAGCAACTTGATGCACCACGTTCGGCCAAGATCATCTGGCTCAAGGACAAGGTTCCCGGTAGAGACGCGGTAAAGGTCCGGTCTTTGCAGTTCAAATAGGGCGTAGCACATGCTCCATGAAGCATAGTGCTTGTGTATTGATTGTCGTATCGCGCCAACCCACTTAGGCTTCGGGCATCTCCAGGAGATGCTCGATGCCTTTTCGTTATTTCGTCAAACAATTGCTGTTGCCGCCCGGCATTCTCTTGCTGCTGCTGTTGCTCGCCTGGTGGTTGCGTCGCTCAAGGCCGCGGCTGGCCGGCGTGTGCTTTGCCCTGGGGCTGGGTGGCTTATGGCTGATGAGCCTGCCGGTGGTCGTGCAGTGGAGTGCCGGATTGCTCGAGCGTGAGCCGCCGCTGGTGCGCGACGAATGGGCAACCCTGGGCCAGCGCGCAGACGCCATCGTGGTGCTCGGCTCCGGCCGTGAGCGCGGTGACATCGCCTGGGGCAGTGACCAGCCGACGGGCATTGGCCTTGAGCGTCAGCGCTTTGCGGCACGCCTGGCCAAGGCCTCTGGCCTGCCACTGCTGACCAGCGGCGGTTTGCATTACGGCACACCGCCGAGCGAGGCGCAGATCATGGCCGACTCGCTGCGCGATGATTTCGGCGTGACGGTGCGCTGGCAGGAAGGCGAGAGCCGCACCACTTGGGAAAACGCGCAGTTCACGGCCCGACTGTTGTTGCCGCAAGGCATCAAGCGTGTGGTGGTCGTGACACAAGCGGCACACATGCCGCGTGCGCTCTGGAGTTTTCGCAAGGCAGGCTTTGACGTAGTGGCCGCGCCGGTCGGGTTTCTCGCAGGAGACAATGCGCGACCGCTGGGCGGCTGGATGCCGGAGTACAAGGCGATCTGGCAGAACGGGCAGTTGTTGAATGAGGCGGTGGGGCAGGTCGGGTATTCGCTTTTCTACCAATAACCGAAAGTCTACCCACACCCTGTAGGAGCTGGCTTGCCAGCGAAAGCGGTGCCACGGCAACCATCGCCTTCGCTGGCAAGCCAGCTCCTACAGGTTTATGCGGTGTCGGGTCAGACGGTCTTGGCCATTCGGCTGGCAATCAAGGCCCAGCCAAAAAGCAACACGCAAACGATGACCAGTGGCCACGAACGCCATTGCAGGTACGGCGTCAGGTTGTGCATCGGCACCACTTCGCCGTACAGGATGCCGCGTTCGAACTGCGGGATCTGGTCGGTGATCTGCCCGAACGGGTTGATCAGCCCGGACACGCCATTGTTGGTGGCACGGATCATCCAGCGGCCGGCTTCCAGCGCGCGCATCTGTGCCATTTGCAGGTGTTGCAGCGGGCCGATGGAGGTGCCGAACCAGGTGTCGTTGCTGATGGTCAGTAGCAGGTCGCTGCGGGCGGCCAGGCTGGCGGCGAACTCCGGGTAGACCACTTCATAGCAGATGAATGGCGCGATCTGATAACCCTTGGCTTGCAGCAATGGCTGTTCGGCCGGGCCGCGGGCGAAGTCCGACATTGGCAAGTCGAAGAAGGCGATCAGCCCGCGCAGCATGTCCTGTAACGGAACGTATTCGCCAAACGGCACCAGTTTTTGCTTCAGGTAAGTGCCGTCGCCTTCACCGGTCACGGTGATGCCATTGAAGAAACGCTTCTCGTGGCGCACTTCCATGCGCACCGGGACGCCGGTGATCAATGCCGATTTACGCTCGGCGGCGAAGTTGCCCATCATGTTCAGGTAGCCCTCGGCGGACTCCTTGAGCACCGGGATCGCCGTTTCTGGCCAGATCAGCAGATCGACTCGCTTGGAGCTGAAACTCATGTCGCGGTACAGCGCCAGTTGCGCGTTGACCTGCGCCGGGTCCCATTTCATGCTTTGCTCGACATTGCCCTGAATGGCCGCGACGCTCAGCGGCGGGCCTGAAGGGGTGGTCCAGGCATGATGCTTGAGCGCCATGCCGATCAGCCACGGGCCGACCAGCAGCAATACGCCGGCCGCGATAAAGCCTTTGCGGCCCGTACGCACCAGGCGCAGGCCGTTGTAGATCAACGCGGCCGTCAGGGCCAGGGTGAAGGAAATCAGCCACATCCCGCCGAGGGGGGCGAGCCCGGCCAGCGGGCCGTCGAGCTGGCTATAACCGGAATACAGCCACGGGAAACCCGTCAGGAACCAGCCGCGGAAGGCTTCCTGGACAACCCACAATGCCGCGAACGCCATGGCATCGGCCAGCGGCGCCTCGTTGCGGCGCAACCAACGCGCCCAGAGCCAGGCGGGCAGGGCGAAGAACCAGGCAATCGCCGCCGTAAAGATCAGCATCAGGAAACCGGCCAGCAGCACCGAGGCGCCGCCGAAATGGTGGATGCTGTAGTAGATCCAGCTGGTGCCCGCGCCGAACAGGCCGAAGCCGAAACACCAGCCGCGACCCAAGGCTTGGCGGGGGCTCAGCTCACGCAGGCCGGCATAGAACAGACCGACGGCAAGCAATGCCAATGGCCAGATATCGAACGGCGCCAGGGCCAGGGTGGTGATTGCACCGGCCGCCACGGCCAGCAGGTTACCGGGCCAGCCGGGGCGGGTTGTCCAGCGCATTTCAATCCTTAGCGAGCAATGGGCGTCAGGCGAAGCAAGTGAATCCGACGGCTGTCGGCGTTCAGGATGCGGAAACGGTAGGGGCCGATTTCAGTGATTTCGTTGCGTTTTGGCAAATGCCCGAACGCGCTCATCACCAGCCCGCCAACGGTGTCGAACTCGTCGTCGGAGAACTCGCTGTCAAAGAACTCGTTGAAGTTCTCGATCGGCGTCAGGGCCTTGATCAGGAAGTCACCGCTCGGCAGTGGCTTGATGTAGCTGTCTTCTTCGACGTCGTGTTCGTCTTCGATGTCGCCGACGATCTGTTCCAGCACGTCTTCGATGGTCACCAGGCCCGCCACGCCGCCGTACTCGTCGATGACGATGGCCATGTGGTTGTGGTTGGCGCGGAACTCGCGCAGCAACACGTTAAGGCGCTTGGACTCGGGCACGAAGGTGGCCGGGCGCAGCAGGTCCTTGATGTTGAAACTGTCGCCATTCTCCTTGAGGATCAGCGGCAGCAAGTCCTTGGCCAGCAACACGCCCATCACGTCATCGTGGCTTTCGCCGATCACCGGGTAGCGGGAGTGGGCCGAGTCGACCACGGCTGGCAGGAATTCGCGGGGTGTCTGGGTCGCCTTGATGCTGACCATTTGCGAGCGCGGGACCATGATGTCCCGGACTTGCAGGTCAGCCACCTGGATTGCGCCTTCGACGATGGCCAGCGCTTCGCTGTCCAACAGTTTGTTCTGGTGTGCGTCGCGCAGCAGCTCCAGCAGCTCCTGGCGGTTTTTCGGCTCGTGGGCAAAAGCCTGGGTGAGCTTACCCAGCCAAGACTTCTGCCCGTTGCTCGATCGATCTTCGCTCATAGCGATTACTCTGAATCCTTTGTTGTTTCGTTAGGAGATACGTTGGTTTCGTCGTCCGCGTACGGATCGGGAAAGCCCAGTTCAGCAAGCAACGTTCGTTCCAGTGCTTCCATTTCCTCGGCTTCCTCGTCATCAATATGGTCGTAACCCAATAGATGCAAGCAGCCATGAATCACCAGGTGTGCCCAATGGGCATTGAGTGCCTTGCCTTGCTCGGCGGCTTCACGCTCGACCACGGCCACGCAGATCACCAGGTCGCCCAGCAGCGGGATGTCGAGAAACTCATCGGGCACATCGGCCGGGAATGACAAGACGTTAGTTGCGTAATCCTTTTGCCGCCAGGTGTGGTTCAGCTCGCGGCCTTCGGCTTCGTCGACCAGGCGAATGGTCATCTCGGAGTCGGCGGTGCGCTGGCGCAAAGCCAGTTCGCACCACTGGCGGAACTCGGCTTCGCTGGGGGCTGGCGCTTGGGTAGCGATTTGCAGGTCAAGCTCAAGCATCGCGGCGGCTATCCTTGGCGGCTGCATCATCGGCCGCCTTGGTCTCGAAGCGCTCGTAGGCTTCGACAATCCGCTGCACCAATGGATGGCGCACGACGTCCTTGGGCTGGAAGTGGGTGAAGCTGATGCCCGGCACATCTTTGAGCACTTCGATTACGTGGTGCAGTCCGGATTTGGTGCCGCGTGGCAGGTCGACCTGGGTGATGTCACCGGTGATGACCGCCGTGGAGCCGAAGCCGATCCGGGTCAGGAACATCTTCATCTGTTCGACCGTGGTGTTCTGGCTTTCGTCGAGGATGATGAAACTGTTGTTCAGCGTCCGGCCGCGCATGTAGGCCAGCGGCGCGACTTCGATCACTTGGCGCTCGATCAGCTTGGCGACGTATTCGAAGCCGAGCATTTCGTAGAGTGCGTCGTACAGCGGGCGCAGGTACGGGTCGATTTTCTGCGAGAGGTCGCCGGGCAGGAAGCCGAGCTTTTCACCCGCTTCGACCGCCGGGCGCACCAGCAGGATGCGGCGAATCTGCTCGCGTTCCAAGGCATCCACCGCGCAAGCCACCGCCAGGTAGGTCTTACCGGTGCCGGCCGGGCCAATGCCGAAGTTGATGTCGTTACCGAGGATTTCCTTCACGTAGCGAAGCTGATTCAAGCCGCGAGGGCGAATCATGCCTTTCTTGGTGCGCAGGGCGACGGAGGCTTCGGCGGGGGAGTGGTTGTCCAACTGCTCGACGGCCGATTCCTGCAGGAACAGGTGGACCATGTCCGGCGACAGCTCGGTACCCTTGGTTTCCCGGTACAGCCGGCGCAGGATGTTTTCCGCGGAGGAGGTGTGTTTGGGTTCGCCGATCAGCTCGAACTGGTTGCCGCGATTGCGGATCTCGATGGTCAGGCGCTGTTCGATCAGGCGCAAGTGCTCGTCGAATTGCCCGCACAGATTGGCGAAGCGGCGAGCTTCAAAGGGCTCGAGGATGAAACGATGTGGTTCGATGGGTGCGTTCAAGGTCGTATTTAGCCGCCCTGGGGCAATTGAGATGAAATCAAGGATAACGCCAGTGGCGTGGGTGCGAAAGCTCTTAAATGACTCGGCCTGTCGCACATCGATTCTGTAGGAGCCGGCTTGCCGGCGAAGGGGGCGCTGCGGTCTGTCAGTACCACCGCATAATCGTTCTTCGCTGGCAAGCCAGCTCCTACCGAATGTTTGTGTTACTGGATCAGCGAACCCCGCAGCGAGTGCGGCTGCGCGGCATCGATGTGCACGTCCGCGAACTGGCCGATCAGGGTCGGATTGTCGCAGCGGAAGTTGACGATACGGTTATTCTCGGTCCGCCCTTGCAGCTCGCCCGGGTCTTTTTTCGAGTAATCGGTTACCAGGATGCGCTGGATCGAACCGACCATTTGTCGGCTGATCTCGAAACCTTGCTGGTTCAGGCGATGTTGCAGCGCATTCAGGCGTTCTTTCTTCAGCGCTTCGGGGGTGTCGTCGGCCAAGTCGGCGGCCGGGGTGCCCGGGCGCTGGCTGTAGACGAACGAGTAGGAAAAGTCGAAACCGACGTCGGCAATCAGCTTCATGGTTTGTTCGAAGTCTTTCTCCGTCTCGCCCGGGAAGCCGACGATGAAGTCCGAGCTGATGCAGATCCCCGGCACCGCTGCGCGCAGTTTGCGCAGCTTGGATTTGTACTCCAGCGCGGTGTGGTTGCGCTTCATCGCCGCGAGGATGCGGTCCGAGCCCGATTGCACCGGCAGGTGCAGGTGCTTGACCAGCTCCGGCACGTCGGCGTGGGCCTGAATCAGGCTGTCGGAGAACTCCAGCGGGTGCGAGGTGGTGTAACGGATGCGGTCGATGCCATCGACTGCTGCCACCACGCGGATCAGCTCGGCCAGATCAGCCAGGCGCCCGTCATGGGTGGTGCCGCGATAGCCGTTGACGTTCTGCCCCAGCAGCGTCACTTCGCGCACGCCGTTTTCCGCCAGGTGGATGATCTCGGCCAGCACGTCGTCGAACGGTCGGCTGACTTCTTCGCCGCGGGTGTAGGGCACTACGCAGAACGTGCAGTATTTGCTGCAACCTTCCATCACCGACACGTAAGCGCTCGGGCCGTCGATGCGGGGCTCGGGTAAGTGGTCGAACTTTTCGATTTCCGGGAACGAAACGTCGACTTGCGGCAGTTTGCTGGTGCGCGCGGCGTCGATCATTTCCGGCAGGCGGTGCAGGGTCTGCGGGCCGAAGACCACGTCGACGTACGGCGCGCGATCACGGATGGCGGCGCCTTCCTGGCTGGCCACGCAACCGCCGACGGCGATCACCATGTCCGGATTGGCCAATTTCAGCTCGCGCCAGCGGCCGAGCTGAGAGTAGACGCGGTCCTGGGCGCGTTCGCGGATCGAGCAGGTGTTGAGCAGGATCACGTCGGCGTCTTCGGCTCGGGCGGTGACTTCCAGGGCCTGGTGTTCGCCCAGCAGATCGACCATGCGCGAGCTGTCGTACTCGTTCATCTGGCAACCGTGGGTTTCGATGTAAAGCTTCTTGGCCATGGAAAGAGTCATCACCTGATTCAAAGAACCGCGCATTATAGGGAACATGTCCCGCGGTTCCTACCGCTGTGCGTCCGGCGGACGTGCTATAGTTCGCGCCCTCATTTTTACCCTGATGTGTTACCCGCCCACCATGACCAAACGTGAAGCTCCAATCTATAAGGTGATTTTCCTCAACCAGGGCCAGGTGTTCGAAATGTACGCCAAACAGATCTATCAAAGTGATCTGTGGGGCTTCCTGGAAGTGGAAGAGTTCGTCTTTGGCGAGCGCACGCAGGTGGTCGTCGATCCGAGCGAAGAGAAGCTCAAGGCTCAGTTCGAGGGCGTGGTGCGCAGCTTTGTGCCGATGCATTCGATCGTGCGTATCGACGAAGTCGAACGACTGGGCACTCCGAAAATCAGCGAAGCCCGTGGCGCGGTCGGCAATGTCATGCCGTTCCCGATGCCGATGCCTGAGAAGTAAGATTTGGAATCGAGTCGCGGCATTCGCTGGCAAGCCAGCTCCTACAAGGACCGCGTGTACCTGTAGGAACTGGCTTGCCGGCGAATGCGCCGAAACAATTAGTCAGGGCAGTGGCGCGAACGGCGTACGGCCGTCGGCGCTTTGCAATTCCATCAGGTATTTACGGAAAATTTGCCCAAGCACCTGGGTGGCGACTTCGAGTTCCTCGCGGGGCATCTTCTCGGTGACTTCATCCGCGGTATCCAGCGCATCTTCGTCGCCATTGACCGCCGCCATCTTCAGCAGAATATATGCCTGGACGTTATTGGCCGGCACACCTTCGCCGTGAAAGAACATGGTGCCGAGTTTGAATTGCGCCTGGGCGTGGCCTTGCAACGACGCCTTCTCGAAATAGCTCAGGGCTTGATTGAGGTCGCGCGGCGTGGTTTTGCCTTCGTAGTAGTACTCACCCAACTCGTATTGCGCTTGTGCATCCCCTTCATCCGACGCTTTCTGGCAGGCGGCGAGCGCTTGTGCCAGGTCTTGCGGCTGGGTATTGAGGGTGCAGCGACCCATCGCTGGGATCAACAACGAGTTGCCGCCTGCTTGTGCGTGCGCGAGCAGGGGCTGAAGAAGCAACAGGCAGCCCAGTGCAAGGGTGCGGCCGGTGCGGTTCATGGGAATCGACTTACCTCTGAAGGGCGCGCGGACCCATCGAGGGATCCAATAAGCGCGCATTATGAAATAAGCAGGGCCAACCTTACAAAGTCTTTACTCGTTTTTCTGCTGCGCGGGAAATATATCACCGGTTTTACAGGGGATTTTTGCTGAAAGTGCAGGAATGCAGGCGGGCGTGTAGGTGAAAGCTGACGCTGGTTATGGCCAACGTCAGCGGTACAGCGTTACTTCAAGGCGGCAAAGGCGCGTTCGGCGGCGTCCAGGGTCAGCTTCAACTCGGCTTCGCCATGAGCGATCGAGGTGAAGCCGGCTTCGAATGCGCTCGGTGCCAGGTACACGCCACCTTCGAGCATCAAGTGGAAGAAACGACCGAACAGGGCCGCGTCGCTCGCCATCACGTCATCGAAGGTGACGATGTCGTCAGCGCCACTGAAGTACAGGCCGAACATGCCGCCCGCCTGAGTGGTGACGAACGCAATGCCCGCCGCATCGGCGCGCTGCTGCAGGCCGTCGAGCAGGCGCGTGGTGTAGTCGGTCAGTTCGGCGTGGAAGCCAGGACGGCTGATCAGGCGCAGAGTGGTCAGGCCAGCGGCCATCGCCAAAGGGTTACCGGACAGGGTACCGGCCTGGTAGACCGGGCCCAGCGGGGCGATGCGCTGCATGATTTCGCGCTTGCCGCCGAAGCAGCCGACTGGCATGCCGCCACCGATGATCTTGCCGAAGGTGGTCAGGTCCGGGGTCACGCCGTAGTGCGCCTGGGCACCGCCGAGGGCGACGCGGAAACCGGTCATCACTTCGTCGAAAATCAGCACCACGCCATGCTTGTCGCACAGGGTCCGCAGGCCTTCGAGGAAGCCCGGAGCCGGGGGTACGCAGTTCATGTTGCCGGCCACCGGCTCGACGATGATGCAGGCCACGTCCTGGCCGACTTCGGCGAGCATGGCTTCAACGGCGTCGATGTCGTTGAACGGCAGGGTCAGGGTGTGTTTGGCGAATGCTGCCGGCACGCCGGCCGAGCTCGGTATGCCTTGGGTCAGAGCGCCGGAACCGGCCTTGACCAGCAGGCTGTCGGAGTGACCGTGGTAGCAGCCTTCGAACTTGATGATGCTGTCGCGGCCGGTGAAGCCACGGGCCAGGCGAATGGCACTCATGGTCGCTTCGGTGCCGGAGCTGACCATGCGCACCATTTCCATCGACGGCACGAGCGAGCAGACGAGGTCAGCCATCTGCGTTTCCATCTCGGTCGGGGCGCCGTAGGACAGACCGTGTTCCAGCTGCTTGCGTACCGCGTCCAGCACGTCCGGGTGGCTGTGGCCGAGGATCATCGGGCCCCAGGAACCGACGTAATCCACGTAGCGCTTGTCGTCTTCGTCGGTGACATAGGCGCCTTCGGCGTGCTTGAAGAACAGCGGTGTGCCGCCGACGCTCTTGAAGGCGCGCACGGGCGAGTTCACGCCACCGGGAATGTGTTTCTGGGCATTGGCAAACAGTGTTTCGGAACGGGACATGATCGGGTTCTCAGAGTTTAGGCTGATTAAATGGAAAGCAGTTCGTTGAAGGCGCGGGCACGACGGGTCACTTCAGCGGTGCTCTGGGCACCAAACAGGCCGTGCACCACCGCCAGCAGATCAACGCCGTGGGCGATCAGCGGGGCGGCGTTATCCAGGGTGATGCCACCGATCGCGCAGATCGGCAGGTGCAATTGCTGGCGTGCCTGGTCGAGCAGGTCGAGGCTGCAGGTCGGTGCGCCGGGCTTGGTGTTCGAATTGAAGAAGCGGCCGAAGGCGACGTAGCTTGCGCCTTCCTTGGTCGCTTGTTCGGCCAGTTCGAGTTGCGCGTGACAGGTCGAACCGATGATCGCCTTGGAACCGAGCAGTGCGCGGGTAGGCGACAACGGGCCGTCGGTCTGGCCCAGGTGCACGCCGACATTCAGGCGTGCGGCCAGCTCGGCGTCATCATTGATGATCAAGCGGGTCTTGTAGCGTTCGCACAACTCGCGCAGGGCCTCGGCCTCACGCAGGCGACGGGCCTCGTCGCTGCTCTTGTCGCGGTATTGCAGCAGGGTGACGCCGCCTTCCAGCGCCGCCTCCACGTACTTGAGCAACTTGCCGTCCAGCAAATGGCTGTCGGTAATGGCGTACAGGCCACGTAGTTTCATCGAACAAGCCTCAGCGCATACACATAGAAGTTACGAGCAGAAATCCAGTGGCAAACGACGTGGCACAAACTGGCCTTTGCCCAGTTGTTCGGCGTCACGCAGGGTGCGCCACGTGTAGTTAAGCGCGGTCTGTACGGCGCTGGCGAGGTTTTCGCCCTGGGCCAGACGACCGGCCAGCGCACTGGCCAAGGTGCAACCGGAACCGTGATAGCTGCCGGGCAGGCGCTGGCAGGTAAAGGTCTCGCGCAGGCCGTCGCGGCTGTAAAGGCGGTTGTGGATTTCGGTTTCGTCACCATGGCCGCCGGTGATCAGCAGGTGTTTGACGTACGGCAGGAGTTTTTCTGCGCACTGGTCCGCGGTGCCTTCGGGCAGTTCGGCGAGGATACGGGCTTCAGGGAGGTTGGGGGTCGCAATGATCGACAAGGGCAGCAGGCGTTCGCGCATGGCGTAGCCGACTTCGTCCTTGCCCAGGCGTCCGCCGCCACCGGCGCGCAGCACCGGGTCGCAAACCACGGGCAAGTGCGGGTGTGCTGAAAGCAGTTCGACGACGGTGTCGACCATTTCCAGGGAACCGAGCATGCCCAGTTTGACTGCCGCGACTTCAGAATCGTTGAGCACGGCATTGGCCTGTGCCAGTACCCACTCACGGTCGAGGACGCGGAAGTCAGTGACATTGACCGTGTCTTGCACGGTCAGGGCGGTGACGGCCGGAGCCGCATGGCAACCCTGGGCGAGCAGGGCTTCGATATCTGCCTGCAAGCCGGCGCCACCACTTGGGTCGTGGCCGGAGAGACAGAGGACAACGGGGCGAGAGCTGTAGATATTCATGGTGCGCGAGCTTACCACCAAACCTGTTTTTCGGGTGTTGTGCCAGTGCGGTTGTTCGACACATTGTGGCGAGGGGCTTGCCCCGTTGGGTCGCGAAGCGGCCCCAATAATCAGTTTGGTTCATCTGGGTCGACCGGATTGACGACTGCTGCGCAGTCGAACGGGGGCAAGCCCCCTCGCCACAGTGACTTGCCAACCACAAAATGCCTTCCCAGAGCTGCTCTGGAACGCCCGTTCTAGAGCCTTTGTAGGAAAGAATTCAATGGTGTTTATTGGCCGTCAACGGCTATGCTAGAGTGGATCCAAATCAATAACAGGTGATACCGGTTTTACGTCTGCTCAAAGGGAATGGGGGGCTAGCTGACAGAACCGGACAGGCCACGCTGGGGCTTCAATGCGCTATCTGCTGATGTTGCTATTGTGTTTGCCCCTCCTGGCAAACGCCGTCGAATTTGACGAGTTCACTCAAAGCCTGCCCTTGGGCCGATCCCTGCAAGTCTATGAAGACGCCGGCGGTCAGGCGACCATCGCGGACATCCGCGCGCAAGCGGCGGCCGGCAACTTCATGCCGCACCACAAGGACACCCTCAACGCGGGTTACTCGCGTTCGGTGTTCTGGCTGAAAATCGACCTGCATTACCGCCCGACCGATCCAGCCGCGCAACGCAGCTGGCTGCTGGAACTGGCCTATCCCCCCCTCGACCATCTGGACCTCTACCTGCCCGATGCGGCCGGCAACTATCAGTTGATTCGCCAGACCGGCGATGCCACGCCGTTCGCCAGCCGCGAGATTCGCCAGAACAACTACTTGTTCGACCTGACGTTCAAACCTGACCAGGCCGAAACCGTGTACCTGCGCCTGCAAAGCGAAGGCTCGATCCAGGCGCCGGTCACCTTATGGTCAAGCACCGCCTACCTCGAAGAGCAGCCCGTGCGCCTCTACGTACTGGGGCTGATCTACGGCGTGCTGCTGGGGATGCTGGTCTACAACCTGTTCATCTACCTCAGCGTGCGCGATACCAGTTACCTCTACTACATCTTCTATATCGCCTCGTTCGGCTTGTATCAGCTGTCGGTGAACGGTGCGGCGGTGCAGTATTTCTGGCCCGACAACCCGTGGTGGGCCAACGCTGCGACGCCGTTTTTTATCGGCTGTGCGGGGTTGTTCGGCAGCCAGTTCGCCCGCAGTTTCCTGCAAATGGCCACCCACAGTCGCTGGCTCGACCGTTTGTTGCTGGCGCTGGTGGCTTTCGGTGCGCTGGTGGTCGGGCTGTCCTTGATGACCAGTTACGCCCTGGCCCTGCGCTTGGCCACGGCGCTGGCGTTGACGTTCACCGTGGTGATTTTTGCCGCCGGGATCTTTGCCTGGCTGCGCGGCCTGCGCGTCGCGCGGTACTTCATCATTGCCTGGTCGGCGTTTTTGCTTGGCGGCATCGTCAATACGCTAATGGTGCTGGGCTACCTGCCGAATGTGTTCCTGACCATGTACGCCAGCCAGATCGGCTCGGCCATTGAAGTGGCGCTGTTGTCCCTGGCGTTGGCCGACCGCATCAACGCCATGCGCGAGCAACAGGCGCAAACCCTGTTCGATGCCAGCCAGAAGCTTGAGGTTCTCAACCAACAACTGGCGCGCAGTAACCAGCTCAAGGACGAATTCCTCGCCACCCTGACCCACGAGCTGCGCACCCCGATGAATGGAGTGATCGGTTCGCTGGAGCTGATGCAAACGGTCGACATGGACCCGGAACTCGAGCAGTACCAGCAGACGGCTTCGGGGTCGGCGCGGGACATGATGCGCATGGTCAACGGCATCCTTACCCTCACCGAATTGCAGGCCGGCAAGCTCAAGGCCTCGGCAGGCACCTTCAGTTTGCGTGCAATGATCGAGGCGCTGCGCACCCAGTTTGAGGGCAATGCCTCAAGCAAATCGCTGGACTTCAAGATCGATGTCGCGTCCGGCGTTCCGGATCGCCTGCACGGTGACAACATCAAGATCGCACAGTGCCTGGAATGCCTGTTGGATAACGCCGTCAAGTTCACCCGGGTCGGGGGGTTGGCGTTGCGCGTGACCGGCAAGGCGATGGAGCCCGACCGCTTGGCATTGACCTTTACCGTGATCGACACCGGCATCGGTTTCACCGATCTGGGCGAAGCGACGATGTACCAGCGGTTCTTCCAGCTCGATGGTTCGATGACCCGTGAATACGGCGGCCTTGGCGTTGGCCTGGCCATCTGCCGGCAACTGGTGGAATTGCTCGGCGGACGCCTGACCCATCGCTCCGAACCTGGCCGTGGTAGCCGTTTCCAGCTGGATGTCGAGGTCGAGTTGCCGGCGGCGGAGCGTCCGGTGACGCCCCTGATGCCCCGGGACTTCCCGCGCCTGCGCTTGCCTCAGGACTGTGCCGTGCTGCTGATCGATGAGAACAGCATCAGCCAATTGGTGATGCGCGGCATGTTGCTCAAGCTGGGATTCCGTGTGCGCACGGCGGACAACGCCGAGGTGGCGCTCGATCTCTTGCAGCGCGAAGTATTCGACGCGGTGCTGGTCGATTGTCAGTTGCCGCTGCAAGACGGTGAGTCAATGTGCTGCCGCATCCGCGAGTTGCCAAGGTATGCCGAACTGCCGTTGTTCATGATTGCCCTGAGCGGTGACCGGGAACGCTGCCCGACCGGGGCGTTGATCGATTACTTGAGCAAACCGGTGAAATTCGAAGACTTGCAGGCCGCGCTCTATCGCCGTGTACTCTGCTCGCAACAGGGCGAAAGCGCCGACAATTAGGCGGATATGACACTTTGATCGATCGAGGGGCAGTGCTTAACTGAAATCCCCTTGGCCGACCAAAGGAGCCCCGCCATGAACCTGCATCAGTTCGCCGAAACCCACGAAGTCACCAACCAGCCACCGTCACTGGACGGCACCAACCTGTACCGAATCGACTTGCCGTTGCAGGAATGGTCGCGGCGCTTCGGGGCCGGTTGGGCCGAATCGCGGATCGACGCCTACGGCGCGCTGGCCGGTGGCCCGTTGATGGAAGCCGGGTTCCTGGCCAATCAGAACAAACCGGTGTTCAACAGCCATGACCGGTTTGGTCATCGCATTGACCTGGTGGAGTTTCATCCGGCGTACCACCAATTGATGCGCACCGCGGTCGAGCATGGCCTGACGTCGCTGCCCTGGGCGCACCCGCAGGACGGCGCCCATGTCGCCCGCGCCTCTATGTCCTATCTGCACAGCCAGGCCGAAGCCGGCAGTGGCTGCCCGTTGACCATGACCTTCGCCAGCGTTCCGGCCCTGCGCCTGCAACCGGACCTGGCCGAACAGTGGCTGCCGAAAATCCTCGCCACCGAATACGACCCGCGCAACGTCGGCATGGCCCACAAGGCCGGGGTCACCATCGGCATGGCCATGACCGAGAAGCAGGGCGGCACCGACGTGCGCGCCAATACGACCAAAGCCTATCCGGTCGGTGCCAGTGGTCCGGGCCAGGCGTATGAACTGGTGGGGCACAAATGGTTTTGCTCGGCGCCGATGTGCGACGCGTTTCTCACGCTGGCGCAAACCGACAAGGGCCTGACCTGTTTCCTGCTGCCGCGCCATCGCCCGGACGACACGCGCAATCAGTTCTATATCCAACGCCTGAAGAACAAGCTCGGCAATTGCTCCAATGCCTCCAGCGAAGTGGAGTTTCGCGGCGCACTGGCCTGGATGGTCGGTGAAGAGGGCCGAGGCGTGCCGACGATCATCGAGATGGTCGCCATGACCCGTTTCGATTGCATGGTCGGTTCCAGTTCGCTGATGCGCCAGGCGCTGACCCAGGCCAGCCATCACTGCGCGCACCGTTCGGTGGGCGGCAAGCTGCTCAGCGAACAGCCGTTGATGCAGAACGTATTGGCGGACCTGGCCCTGGAAAGCGAGGCCGCCCTGGCCTTGAGCCTGCGCATGGGCCGGGCACTCGATCATCTGGACGATTCGCAGGAAGCCAGGTTCGCCCGGCTGGTGACGGCGGTGGGCAAGTATTGGATCTGCAAACGGGCGCCAGCGATGATCAACGAAGCGGCCGAATGCATGGGGGGTGCGGGGTATGTCGAAGACAGCATCCTGCCGCGGCTGTACCGCGAGGCGCCGGTGAATTCGACCTGGGAAGGCTCCGGCAACGTGCAGTGCCTCGACGTACTGCGCGCCCTGTCGAAAGAGCCGGGGGTGCTTGATGCATTGTTCAGCGAATTGGGCGATGGGCATGGCGACAAGCGCCTGGCGGCACACATCAGTCAATTGCAGGCGGCCTTCAAGGATACCAGCGACATTCAGTACCGTGCCCGGCAACTGACCGAGGACATTGCGTTGGGGTTGCAGGCCAAGTTGTTGCTGGAGGCGGGTAACGCTGTTGTCAGTGATGCCTTCATCGCCAGCCGTCTGAATGGCGGCGGTCGAGTCTACGGCGCGTTGCCACGCGGCCTGGACGTGGAAGCCATCGTCGCCCGCTCAACCCCGCAAGGCTTCTAAACAACACCGGCCTCCTGTAGGAGCGAGCCTGCTCGCGAAGCAGTGGCACATTCAATACTGATGTGTCAGACAGACCGCTATCGCGAGCAGGCTCGCTCCTACAATTGTTGTGTGTACATACTCAATGCCACTGTTCCCGTGAAGCGACGATGCAGGCAAGATGAAGGCCTGCAAGTCAGAACACAGGATGCTGATCGTGACCGAAGCTTTTATTGTCGTTCAAACCGCCGAGCAAGCCGTGGATCGGCTGGCACTCTTGCACAATCGTGCAACCACCGCGCTGAGCCAGGCGCTCAAGCGCTACCTCAAGGACCGCGTCGAGCCTGATGCCGAACAGCGCTCGATGTTTCGTTATCCCGAACTGCGCCTGACCTACCACTGCCAGGGCGAAGTCCCGCAGACCACTCGTGCGTACGCCAAGGTCCAGCTGCCGGGCACCTACAGCGTCACCGTCACCCATCCGTCGGCTTTCCGTAAATACCTGCTGGAACAGCTAGTGCCGTTGATGCACGACTTCACCGTGACCGTCGAAGTCGGTGTCAGCGAGCAGAACATCCCGTACCCATATGTAGTCGAGCAGGGCGATGAGCTGGCGGGTTCCGGCGTCACCGCTGCCGTGCTGGCGCGGGTGTTTCCGAGCACCGACCTGTCGGCCGCGACCGACGGCATCGCCGATGGTTTGTACGATTGGGAAAACACCGATCCGTTGCCCCTGGCGCTGTTCGATGCCGCGCGCGTGGACTTCTCCCTGCGCCGCCTGGTGCATTACACCGGCAGCGACTGGCGGCATGTGCAGCCGTGGATCCTGCTGACCAACTATCACCGCTATGTCGACCAGTTCATCGTCCATGGCCTGGAACAGCTGCGCAAAGACCCGCGTTTCGTGCGCATGGTGCTGCCGGGCAACGTGATCATCGAGAAGAGCATGGATCACGGCGAAGCCTCGGCGATTGCTGCGGGCGTGGTCTGGCACCGCTACCAGATGCCGGCCTATCACCTGATCGCCAGCGACGGCCACGGTGTGACGCTGGTGAACATCGGCGTCGGCCCGTCCAACGCCAAGAACATCACCGACCACCTCGCCGTGCTGCGTCCGCATTGCTGGCTGATGATCGGTCACTGCGGTGGCCTGCGTCAGTCGCAGACCATTGGCGACTACGTGCTGGCCCACGCCTACATGCGTCGCGACGGGATTCTCGACCGGGTGGTGCCGCCGAACATTCCAATTCCGGCGCTGGCCGAAGTGCAGATGGCCTTGCAGCAAGCGGCGGCGAACGTCACCGGCGAGAAGGGCGACGAACTGAAGAAGCGCCTGCGCACCGGCACCGTGCTGACCTACGACGACCGCAACTGGGAGCTGCGTTGGGCCCAGGAACGCCCACTGATCAACTTGTCCCGCGCCGTGGCGGTGGACATGGAAAGCGGCACCATCGCCGCGCAAGGTTATCGCTTGCGGGTGCCGTACGGCACGTTGCTGTGCGTCTCGGACAAGCCGCTGCACAGTGAAATCAAGTTGCCGGGTTCGGCCAACGCCTTCTACGAGCGTGCGGTCAGCCAGCACTTGAAGATCGGTATCGAGGCGGTGGATCTGTTGCGCACCGAACTCAACTCGCTGCACTCGCGCAAACTGCGCAGCTTCGACGAGCCGCCGTTCCGCTAACGGTTAGTCGTGGTCATTTGGCGGTTGGGGCACTAGCATTGGCAGCCCTGACCGCTAGATGTTCCTTGCTCATGTCTCGTCCGCCTCAACGCCCCGTTTCCCGTCGCCCCGGCGCGAAACCCTCCCCATCGGCCCCGCGTCGTGTCGCCAAGGCACCACCGACCGAGCCGAAACTGATCCTGTTCAACAAACCGTTCGACGTGCTGACGCAGTTTAGCGACGGCGAAGGGCGCGCGACGCTCAAGGATTACATCGATGTACCGGGTATTTATCCGGCGGGGCGACTGGACCGCGACAGCGAAGGCTTGCTGCTGCTGACCAACGACGGCCAGTTGCAGGCGCGAATCGCCGATCCGAAACACAAACTGGCCAAGACCTATTGGGTGCAGGTCGAAGGTGAGCCGAGCGCAGAGCAATTGCAGCGCTTGCGTGACGGCGTCGAATTGAACGACGGCATGACGTTGCCCGCCGAGGCACGGCAACTGGACGAACCCGAGTTGTGGCCACGCAACCCGCCGGTACGTTTTCGCAAAAGCGTGCCGACGAGCTGGCTGGAACTGGTGATTCGCGAGGGGCGCAACCGGCAGGTGCGGCGCATGACGGCAGCGGTCGGGTTGCCAACCTTGCGCCTGGTGCGGGTCAGGATTGGCGACTGGACGATCGAAGGGCTCGATCAGGGCCAGTGGAAAGAAGTGCCAGCGCGCTTATAAGGCGCCGGATTCGATCAGGCCGATCACCACGCTCTTGATGATGAATGCGGCCACGCCCAGGCCCAGCACAAAAAACAGAATCATCGAGCCGAAACGCCCGGCCTTGGACTTCTTCGCCAGATCCCAGACGATGAAACCCATGAAAATGATCAGGATCGTGACCAGGCCGGTCATCATCCACTCTTCAAAAACGGCAGGATCCATCGAAGTTCTCCGGCGCAGGCGCGGCTAAAAGGGCGCAAGGATTATACGCCTCGCAGGCTGCGATCCGTATTGACCTGCGTCGGTGTGTCGCAGTCATGGGTCGCCTGTGCGGGCCTCTTCGCTGGCAAGCCAGCTCCTACAAGGTTTTGCATTAACCGCTATCGTGTGGCTGACACAAAACCCGTAGGAGCTGGCTTGCCAGCGAAGGCGTACTTAGCTGCGCAAATGAGTCAAAGGCAGTTCAGTACTGTTCAACACCTGATTCAGCACAAAACTCGACCGCACGCTGGTCACGCCTTCAATACGGGTCAAATGCCCCAGCAGCAGCTTCTGGTAGTGATCCATGTCCGGCACCACGACTTTCAGTTGATAGTCGGCATCCATCCCGGTCACCAGGCTGCATTCGAGCACTTGGGGCAGGGTCCGGATGGCCTGCTCGAAATTTTCGAAACGCTCCGGTGTGTGCCGGTCCATGCCGATCAGCACATAGGCGGTCAGGCTCAAGCCGAGCATTTTGCGATCGAGCAGGGCGACCTGACGGGAAATGTAGCCGTCGTCTTCCAGTTGCTTGACCCTCCGTGAGCATGGCGAAGGCGACAGGCCGATGCGCTCGGCCAGCTCCTGATTGGAGATGCGCGCATCGCGCTGCAATTCCGCCAGAATACTCAGGTCGTAACGGTCGAGCTTGCTCATCATTCAGTCCTTTGTCTTAACTATTGCGACAGATTATCTATCCAGGGTTAAAAATTGCGCAAGTGATGTTTAATTCAGCAATCTTCGCAATCCTCTGCCGGCGTCACCGGCCTATTCTTATCACCAGAATCACTGCTCGGACAAACAGTCCACTGCGACTCGCCCAATCAGGCCAGTCGCGGCCGCCACCCCCACCGGGGATGTGCCGGCCCCCGAGCTACACACTGTCCAGAAGACGGCGTGAGGTGAGCCGGCGCCACAAGCGTCGAGCCAGGACGAAGTTCTCCAAGGGGAGGCCGACGGGTCTCCCCTTTTTCTTGCCGTCATTTTTCCCCCGACCCTTAATAAATAAGTTGCGCGACTGATAACCTGTTGCAGAACCGGCCGGTGCTTTCCCAGTCTTACGTACAGGCCCTTACCCGCAACGAGGAAAAGCATGAATTCGCGCATCTGGCGTTTGGCCGGTGTTGGTTTGCTGTGTGTCAGTGTCACTGCGCAAACAATGGCCGATGAGCCACAAAACCGGGGTCCCGACGGTGGACAACACGGCCAGGAAGGGCATCAGGGCAACAATCAGGGCCATGGTGGCAACAATCAGCCGCACCCGCAAAACGGTCAGCAGCAGAATCAGCCACGCCCGCAGAACAATGACAATCGTCAGTACGAACACAACGGCCAGAACCCGCATCAGAACAACGGTCAATGGCAGAACAACAACCATCCGGCGCCGGACTACAACAGCCGGGTGCGCTCACCGCCACCACCGCCGCAGTTGCCGGCCAATGACCTGCCGATTCAGCCTCGTCCGGATACCGTGCGCCAGACCCAGGAACCGCAACGCGGTCATTACCAGGACCAGCCGCACCGCAACGATAACAACCCGCACTGGAATGGCTACACCGGCGCCCCCAACAACGACAATCACTGGCAAGGCCGCCCTGAAGGGCACGGCAATGGCTGGGGCTCGGGACCGCGGTATCGTCCCGGCCAGGTGATCGACCGTTTCCCCGAACGCGACTACCGCGTGCCGTACCGTGGCATGGATTACTTCTATTCCGGTGGCTACTGGTATCGCCCGTTGGGCCCGCGTTATGTGGTGGTAGAGCCGCCACGGGGGATTCGCGTCAGCTACCTGCCCGATTACGCCCAGCAGGTGTGGATCGGTGGCGCGATGTTGTTCCTGGCGGCGGGCTCGTACTACGCCTATCAGGAAAGCACTCAGGATTACGTCGTGGTCGAACCGCCGGAGGGCGAGCCGCAGGCGCAACCGCAACAGCAGCCACCGGGCGCCAGCAATGGTTATGACGTGGAGGCGTACCCGGCCAACGGCCAGTCGCCGGAGCAGGTCAGTCGCGATGGTTACGAGTGTTATCAGTACGCAGTGCAGCAGAGTGGTCTCGACCCTCGCACCGCCACCTACCAGCCAGACCCGTCGGTGGTGCAAGCCTACCGACAGGCCCAGGGTAACTGCCTGAGCAGCCGCGGTTATCAGGTCAGTTACTGAACCCTGGCGGCTTTCACCACTTCCTGCGGGTCGGCGTGCACTAGCACTTCGGCTCGTGGGTAAGCGTTGTGAATGGCCTCGGCGGCTTGATCGCTGATGCCGTGGGCGACTGACAGCGTCAGCTCCCCCGGCAGCTCCAGATGCAATTGCACAAACCACTGGTTACCGGAGATCCGCGTGCGCAAGTCATGCGCGCCCAACACACCGGGCACGCTGCACGCCAGTTCCAGCATGTGCTGGCTGACATCCGGCGGCAGTTCTTCATCCATCAACACCGCAAAACTCTCCCGGGCGATCTGCATTGCACTCCACAGAATGTAGGCGGCGATCCCCAGGCCAAACCAGGCATCGAACTGATCCCAGCCAAACCCGGCCAGGACCAGCGCGACCAGAATGCTGCCGTTGAGCATCATGTCCGAGCGGTAGTGCAACGAGTCGGCGCGTACCGCGTTGGAACCGGTGGCCTTGATCACCCGGTGTTGCAACGTCAGCAACGCCGCGGTCAGTGCCAGCGAGAACACAATCACGCCGATGCTGATCCACGGTGCACCGACCGGTTCCGGGTGCTTGAGCCGGTGCCAGGCCTGCAAGGCAATCAGCACCGCACTGCCGCCAATGAACAGCGCCTGGGCCATGCCCGAAAGCGACTCGGCCTTGCCGTGCCCGTAGCGATGATCGTCATCGGCCGGGCGCAAGGCGTAGTGCACCGCCAGCAGATTGAGCATCGACGTTATCCCGTCGAGCGCCGAGTCGGTGAGCCCGGCGAGCATGCTCACCGAGCCGCTCAGCCACCAGGCGATGGCTTTGGCGACGATCAGCGTGCACGCCACCGCCACCGAGGCGCGGGTCGCCAGCCGCAGCAGGCGGGCGTGTTCGGAACTGGAGGTCATCAGTGCGGTTTGTCCTTTGAAGGCACCCATTACGCGGCGGGTTGCAGACCGAACATCGCCAGTTGCTGCGCGCTGCCTTTGCTCTGGATCAGGCGTGGATCGTCCAGCGGGAAGCTGCGGCCCAGTTCGCTTTCCAGAATAGTCTGCAACTTGCGGTTATCGACCTTGCCGTCGGGACCGATGGCATCCTTGAGTTTTTGCGGGTCGATCTGGGCGGTCTTGCCCGGCTCGAAATAAATCGCGCCGGTGGCGAAGTCCACCGCAAACGCGATCAGGCCGGGGATGATATAGAACAGCAGGCCCACGGCGTCGAGCGCGGCGATGGCCGGGTCGATCTTGCCGTCGATCTGGCCGCGACGGTCCGGGTAGAAGATCGAACCGCAAGCCGTCACTTGAGTCAGCAAGGTTGCGACCAGAACACCGCCAATCAGGCGAAAGGGAGCACGCATATGAATCTCCTGGGTAATCTCGAAACGAAACGTCGTTGGTATGAATTAGGACCGTGATTAACGCCACGCAGTTCGCCGTTATACTCGCCGCTCTGTTTTGGAGCCAGCATGATTTCTTTGCCGATTGATGAAGTTTTACCCGCCCTGCGTGAAGCCCTCGCTGCACGCCACGAAGCCGTGCTCGAAGCTCCGCCCGGCGCCGGTAAAACCACCCGCGTGCCCTTGGCCTTGCTCAACGAGCCGTGGCTGGCCGGGCAGACCATCCTGATGCTTGAACCGCGCCGGTTGGCCGCGCGTGCCGCGGCGGAACGCCTGGCCAGCGAGCTGGGGGAAAAGGTCGGCGACACCGTGGGCTATCGCATTCGGCTCGACAGCAAGGTTGGCCCCAATACTCGCATCGAAGTGGTCACCGAAGGCATTCTCACCCGGCGCTTGCAGGATGACCCGTCGCTTGCAGGCGTGGGCCTGCTGATCTTCGACGAGTTCCACGAGCGTAGTCTCGACGCTGATCTGGCGCTGGCCCTGAGCCTCAATGGCCGTGAACTGTTCCGTGACGATCAGCCGCTGAAAATCCTCTTGATGTCGGCCACGCTGGAAGGCGAACGCCTGTCCGGGCTGCTCGACGACGCACCGATCCTGCGCAGTGAAGGGCGCATGTTCCCGGTGGCGATGCGTTGGGGGCGGCCGTTCCAGCCCGGTGAGTTCATCGAGCCGCGCTTGGTGCAGACCATCCTTGAGGCTTTGAACGATGAGACCGGCAGCGTGCTGGTGTTCCTGCCGGGGCAGGCGGAGATTCGCCGCGTGCATCAGCAATTGGCCGATGCGTTGGGTGATGACCCGCAGGTTCTGCTCTGCCCGTTGCACGGTGAACTGGACCTGGCCGCGCAACGGGCCGCCATCGATCCGGCCCCGGCGGGCCAGCGCAAAGTGGTGCTGGCCACCAACATCGCCGAAACCAGCCTGACCATTAACGGCGTGCGGGTGGTGATCGATGCCGGGCTGGCGCGGGTGCCGCGTTTCGACCCCGGCAGCGGTATGACCCGCCTCGACACCCAGCGCATTTCCAAGGCCAGCGCCACTCAGCGTGCGGGCCGGGCAGGGCGGCTGGAGCCTGGCGTGTGTTATCGCCTGTGGTCCCAGGATCAGCACGAGCAACTGGCGGCCTATGGCAGTGCCGAAATCCTCTCGGCGGACCTCGCCGGTCTGGCCTTGCAGTTGGATCGTTGGGGTGTGACACCCGGGCAATTGGTGTGGCTCGACGTGCCTCCCGCAGCGGCTTATGCACAGGCCCAGGATTTGCTGGAACGCTTGGGCGCTTTGGACGGCGAGGCACTGACCCGTCACGGTCAGGCCATGGCTGAGCTGCCGGCACATCCGCGTATCGCGCATTTGCTGCTGCGTGGACAGGCGCTGGGGTTGGCGGACATGGCCTGTGACGTCGCGGCGTTGCTCGGTGAGCGCGATATCTTGCGCGGCGCCGGAGCGGATTTGCACAGCCGATTGGTGCTGCTGTCGGGTGAAGAGCGCGCCGCACGCGGGGCTCAGGGTGGCGTGCAACGGGCACGACAACTGGCGCGGCAGTATCGTGGTTATCTGCGCGGCAAGGCATCGCAGCCGGTCAGCGACCCGGATCACCCGCGCTGGCTCGGCGCGTTGCTGGCGCTGGCCTATCCCGACCGCGTCGCCCAGCAACGGCGCCCCGGTGGCGCGGAATATCGCTTGGCCAACGGTCGCGCTGCGCTGTTCGCCGAGGCCGACAGCCTGATGAAACAGCCGTGGCTGGTGATCGCCGATCTGGGCAGTCGTCAGGGCCAGCGTGAGGAGCGGATTTACCTGGCCACGGACTTCGATCCGGCGCTGTTCGATTCGGTGCTGGCCGAGCAGGTGCGCTGCGTCGATCAACTGGATTGGGATGAGCGAGAAGGCGTGCTGCGGGCCGAGCGTCAGCGCAAGGTGGGGGAGCTGATCCTCAGCCGCGAGCCACTGACGGGCCTCGACGAAACGGCGCGCAGTCAGGCGCTGGTGAACCTGGTGCGGCGTAAAGGTCTGGAGCTGTTGCCGTGGACCCCGGAGTTGCGCCAGTGGCAGGCGCGGGTCGCGTTGTTGCGCCAGTTGGACATGAGCAGCAAAGGTGAAAGCGAATGGCCGGATGTGGGCGATGCTGCGTTGCTCAAACAGCTTGAGCAGTGGCTGATGCCTTATCTGGGCAAGGTGTCGCGGCTCAGTCACTTCGCCAATCTGGACTTGTCGAGCATCGTCCGCAACCTCCTGCCATGGCCGCTGCCGCAGCGGCTGGACGAGCTGGCGCCACATCATTTGAGCGTGCCGTCGGGTTCGTCGATTCGTCTTGACTACAGCGAGCAGCCACCGATTCTGGCGGTGCGTTTGCAGGAGCTGTTCGGCCTGGCCGAGACCCCGCGAATCGCCGGGGGGCGGCAAGTGGTCAAGCTGCACTTGCTGTCACCGGCGCGGCGACCGGTGCAGGTGACTCAGGATCTGGCCAACTTCTGGCGCAGCACCTACGCCGAGGTGAAGAAGGATTTGAAGGGGCGCTATCCCAAGCACTATTGGCCGGATGATCCGCTGGTGGCCGAAGCCACCGCACGCATCAAGCCCCGTAAATAAACTGAACACCTCATACCCTGTAGGAGCCGGCTTGCCGGCGAAGAGGCCCTTGAGACTTGCATCAGCCTTGATGACGCCTTCGCTGGCAAGCCAGCTCCTACAGGTGGGTGTGTGTGCGTTCGGATTTGGCGGTGAGTTGTTCGCGGCAATAATCGGCGAACAACTGCGCCGGTTTGGTCAGTTGCCCGCGCTTGAGCCAGGCCGCTACCAGCCCGGAGCCGGTGACGTTTTCGGCGATGTCCACGCACACCACTTTCTGCCCGTCGTAGGTGCACTCCGAGTGCGGCTTGGTCACCAGGATCGAGAAACCGAACCCCTGGCCCACCATCCCGCGCACCATCTCGATGGAAGGGGAGCTGAAGGCAATGCGCGGGGTCAGCTCCAGTTCTTCAAACAGACTGACGAAGTACGTCCGGCTCGGTTGCACGTCCAACAGAATCATCGGCTCCAGGCACAGGTCCCGCAGCGACACCTGCGCCTGCTGGGCAAAACGGTGATCCGCCGGCAGCAGCGCATAAGGCCGTTGCGCCGGCATCAGCGGTTCGGTTTCGATGGTGCCGTCGAGGTCATGTTCATAGAGGATCGCCAGGTCGAAGGCACCGGACGTCAGGCCTTGCACCAACTCCTGTTGCTCGCCATCGCGGATACGGATTTCCACCCCCGGATACAACGCCGAAAACCCGGCAATCAATTGCGGAAGGTACAGCGGCGCAACGGTTTCAAAGCAACCAATATCGATCTGCCCGGACACCACGTCATTGTCGGCCAGGGCGTTCTGTTCGAACTCCTTGGCCATGCGCAGCAGTTCCTGGGCCTTGCGGTAGAAGCGTGCACCGCTGGGCGTCAACGACACGCCCTGGGCGTGGTGGCGGATCAGCAGTTGTACGCCGAAGCTGTCTTCCAGCCCCTTGATGGCCGTGGAGATCGAAGGCTGGGCGATGTACAGCTTGCGCGAGGCCTCGGCGACGCTGCCGCACTCGACGGTGGTGATGAAGTATTTCAGTTGACGCAGATTGTAGGCAGCCACAGCAAACCTCGGGGGAGAACGAATCAGGCATCCAGGCAATTTGCGCGCCACCCCTATCCGCTCGGGCAGCGATTTGTTGTGCTTGAACAATAACCACATGCGGCGCCAGAAGGGAGATTGGCTACGTAGTTTTTTCTTGGCCTGCGAACACATTTTTACTGGTTTTCCACCGCTCGGGCCTGAGCGACTATCCAATACACAAGAATGTCCATCGGAGCATCTGAACGTGTTCGAGCTTGAGTATTGGCAACGCAAGGCCGCTTCCCTGCGGTTTCCCGACCAGGCTGTGATCGACGGCCAGCGCCGTGCGGCGCAGTCGGGGCAGACTTTCGCCGCGATCAACCCCGCCACCTCGCAATGCCTGGCCAACGTGGCCGCCTGCGGCGAAGACGACGTGAACGCGGCGGTGCGCAATGCGCGGCAAGTGTTTGAAGCGGGCACCTGGGCGGCACGTTCGCCGGCCGAACGTAAACAGGTGCTGTTGCGTTTGGCTGAATTGATCCTCGAACACCGTGAAGAACTGGCGCTGCTCGATTCATTGAACATGGGCAAGCCCGTTGCGGACGCCTACAACATCGACGTGCCCGGTGCCGCTGGCGTGTTTCGCTGGTACGCCGAAAGCCTCGACAAACTCTACGACCAGGTCGCGCCGAGTGCGCAGAACGTATTGGCGACCATCACCCGCGAAGCCCTCGGCGTGGTGGCGGCCGTGGTGCCCTGGAATTTCCCGCTGGACATGGCCGCGTGGAAACTCGCCCCGGCCCTGGCCGTCGGTAACTCGGTGATCCTCAAGCCCGCCGAACAATCGCCGTTTTCCGCCTTGCGTCTGGCCGAGCTGGCGCTGGAGGCGGGTATTCCGGCCGGTGTACTGAACGTGTTGCCGGGCCTCGGCGAGCAGACCGGCAAAGCCCTCGGCCTGCACCCGGATGTCGATTGCCTGGTGTTCACCGGCTCGACCGAAGTCGGCAAATATTTCATGCAGTACTCGGCTCAGTCGAACCTCAAGCAGGTGTGGCTGGAGTGCGGCGGCAAGAGTGCGAACCTGGTGTTCGCCGATTGTCAGGACCTGGATCTGGCGGCCGAGAAAGCCGCGTTCGGTATCTTTTTCAATCAGGGCGAAGTCTGCTCGGCCAACTCGCGGTTGCTGGTGCAGCGCTCGATCCACGATGCGTTCGTCGAACGCCTCAAGGCCCAGGCCGAGCGCTGGTTGCCGGGCGATCCACTGGACCCGTCGAGCGCCGCCGGGGCCATCGTCGACAGCCGTCAGACCGCGCGCATCATGAAGTTCATCCAGCAGGCTGAACAGCAGGGCGCGACCAAGGTTTGTGGCGGTCGGCAGGCGATTTTCAACGGCTCGGACAACTTCATCCAGCCGACCATTTTCACCGGCGTGATGCCGGACATGCCGCTGTTTCGCGATGAGGTGTTCGGCCCGGTGCTGGCCGTCACTGCGTTCGACGACGAAGCCCACGCCTTGCAATTGGCCAACGACAGCGTCTACGGTCTGGCGGCTTCGCTGTGGACCGACGACCTCAATCGCGCCCACCGGGTGGCGCGACAATTGCGAGCGGGCACCGTGTCGGTCAACAGCGTCGATGCGCTGGACGTGACCGTACCCTTTGGCGGCGGCAAGCAATCGGGTTTTGGCCGCGACCTGTCGTTGCACTCATTTGATAAATACACCCAGTTGAAGACCACCTGGTTTCAATTGCGCTGATAACAAAACGGAGAACTGGCGATGACCACCCCACGTGACACCCGCGACTACCAGGCCGCCGACGCTGCGCACCACATCCACGCATTCGTCGATCAGAAAGCCCTCAACGACGAGGGGCCACGGGTGATGGTCCGTGGCGAGCGCCTGCACCTGTGGGACAACGACGGCCGACGTTACCTCGACGGCATGTCCGGGCTGTGGTGCACCAACCTCGGTTACGGGCGCAAGGACCTGGCCTTGGCGGCGAGCCAGCAGTTGGAACAACTGCCGTACTACAACATGTTTTTCCACACCACTCACCCGCAAGTGATCGAGTTATCCGAGCTGCTGTTCAGCCTGTTGCCGGGTCACTACAGCCACGCGATCTACACCAATTCCGGTTCCGAAGCCAACGAGGTGTTGATCCGCACGGTGCGTCGTTACTGGCAGGTACTCGGCAAGCCCGAGAAGAAAATCATGATCGGCCGCTGGAACGGTTACCACGGTTCGACCCTGGCCGCGACGGCGCTGGGCGGCATGAAATTCATGCACGAAATGGGCGGCATGATTCCGGACATCGAGCACATCGACGAGCCGTACTTCTTCGCCCACGAAGGCAACCTGACGCCGGCCGAATTTGGTCTGCGCGCCGCGCAGCAACTGGAAGCGAAGATTCTCGAACTGGGTGCCGACAAGGTTGCAGGCTTTATTGCCGAACCGTTCCAGGGGGCTGGCGGCATGATCTTCCCACCGGAAAGCTACTGGCCGGAAATCCAGCGCATCTGCCGTCAGTACGACGTGCTGCTGTGCGCCGATGAAGTGATCGGCGGCTTCGGTCGCACCGGCGAATGGTTCGCCCACGAGTACTTCGGTTTCGAGCCGGACACCCTGTCCATCGCCAAGGGTCTGACCTCGGGCTACATCCCTATGGGGGGCTTGATCCTGTCGAAGAAAATGGCCTCGGTGCTGGTCGAGCAGGGCGGTGTATTCGCCCACGGCCTGACCTATTCCGGGCACCCGGTGGCGGCGGCGGTGGCGATTGCCAACCTCAAGGCCCTGCGCGATGAAGGCGTGGTGACGCGGGTCAAGGACGACATCGGCCCGTACCTGCAACAGTGCCTGCGCGAAGTGTTCGGCAAGCATCCGCTGGTGGGGGATATCCAGGGCACCGGCATGGTCGCGGCGCTGCAACTGGCCGAAGACAAAGACACCCGCAAGCGTTTTGCCAACGAGAACGACATCGCCTGGCGCTGCCGTACGATTGGTTTCGAGGAGGGGGTGATCATTCGTTCCACCTTGGGTCGGATGATCATGGCGCCGGCGTTGATTGCCAGTCGTGAAGAGGTTGACGAGTTGATTGCCAAGACGTTGAAGGCGATGGATCGTACGGCGCAGGAATACGGCCGGCTCTGACTTTGTTGCGTTTTTGCGGGCCTCTTCGCGGGCAAGCCCGCTCCCACATTGGATTTGTGTCTGACACGGATCCCCTGTGGGAGCGGGCTTGCTCGCGAATGCTATGGCCGATTCAACACATTTTTCATGCCTTGCACTGACCTTGTGCATCTTCGCCATTGCCGCCTTTTAGCAGTGCGCGCTAAGCAGTTTTTTCATCACTCGCATCCACATATTTCCTCATTTTCCTGAGCCCGTCCTTGGGCCACCATCGATCTTGCCAGCCCGCCGAATGCTGCCCGCCGAAGGGTCCTCCAGAGACCACAGGTCGCAGCCGATTCAGGGCTCGCCGTACTGCCCATGACAAAACTAAATCAACAGCTTTGGGAGTGCTCCATGATCAAGTCCTTGCTTACCCGCGTTGCCCATCCACTGGCGATTACCGCCATCGCCGCGACGGTCGCTACCAGCGCCCAGGCCGGCACCCTGTCCATCGGTCATACCACCTGGGTCGGCTACGGCACCCTGTACCTGGCCCAGGACCTGGGCTACTTCAAGGAAAACGGTTTGACCGTCGAGTTGCCGGTGGTCGAAGAAGCGGCGATGTACATGGCCGCACAAGCCTCCGGCGAGTTGTCCGGCTCGGCGTCGACCATCGACGAAGTGCTCAAGTACCGCCCGCAATTCTGCTTCAAGGCTGTGGCTGCGCTGGATGACAGCCATGGCGGCGACGGCGTGCTGGTGGGCAAGGACGTCAAGAGCCTGCAAGAGCTCAAGGGCCAGGCCGTGGCGGTCAACGAAGGCTCGACTTCGCAGTTCTGGCTGTCGTACCTGCTGAAAAAGAACGGCATGAAAATGAGCGACATCACCGTGCAGAACATGACGGCCGACGATGCCGCCACCGCGTTCATTGCCGGTCGCGTACCGGCCGCCGTGACATGGGAACCGCACCTGTCGATGGTCCGCGACAAGAAGCAAGGCAAGGTGCTGATCGACAGCAGCAGCACGCCGGGGGTGATCGTCGACGTGGTTGCGCTCAACTGCACCGTCATCGAAAAACAACCGGAAGACGTCAAAGCACTGGTGGCTGGTTTGTACAAAGCCGTGCAGTACACCAAGGAGCATCCACAGGAAGCCTACAAAATCATGGCCAAGGGCGTCGGTGGTTACCTGGCCGATCCGAAGGAACTGGAAGCAGCCGCCCAGGGCGTGCGTTTCTACGATCAGGCCATGAGCGAAAAACTGCTGGGCGCACCGGGCAAGCCGGGTGACAGCGCGCCGCTGATCAAACTGGCCAACGAGACCGCCAGCGAGCTGCAAGGCAAACCTTACAACGTCAGCAATGACGACCTGATCGACAACCGCTTCGTCACCCCGCTCTAGGAGGCTGCATGTTCAAGCGCAATTCATGGCTGAGCCGCTGCATCACGCCCAAGACCGGTTTGCCGGTCTCGGTGATCTGGAGCGCGAGCGGCCTGGCCTGGGTGCTGTTGGTCGGCCTGTGGGCCGGGTTGTCCTACGGCGGCGTGGTCCCGGGCATGTTCCTGCCGACGCCGGGCGCGGTGGTCGAGGCCGCCGTGCGCCTGGGTCGCGACGGCACCCTCGGCCAGCATGTGTGGGCCAGCGTCGAAGTGGTGATGGTCGGCTTCATCGTGTCGTCCCTGGTGGCCGTGCCGCTGGGGTTGCTGATGGGCAGCTTCCGCATCGTCCAGGCGTTCCTCGAGCCGATGGTCAACTTCATCCGCTACTTGCCGGTGACCTCGTTCGTGCCGCTGTTCATCCTGTGGATCGGCATCGGTCTGGAGCAGCGCGTCTCGGTGATTATCTTCGGCGTGTTCTTCCAGCAACTGGTGATGATCGCGGACGTGTCCAAAGGCATCTCCAAGGACCTGATCAACGCGTCCTACACCTTGGGTTCGAACCGTCGTGATGCGGTGCTGCATGTCATCGCCCCAGCCTCATTGCCGGGGGTGCTCGATACCCTGCGCGTGACCATGGGTTGGGCCTGGACGTACCTGGTGGTGGCTGAACTGGTTGCCGCTTCCAGTGGCCTGGGTTACCTGAGCCTCAAGGCCATGCGTGGCTTCCAGGTGGATGTGATTTTCCTCGCCATCGCGATCATCGGCCTGCTGGGCCTGGTCACCGATCAACTGTTCCGTTTCCTTCGCCTGAGGATCACCGCATGGGCTCAGTAACCGCCGCCACTCATCGTTTTGCTACCCCTCAGGCAACCCCGGTGAGCGCGCCTCGACTGCAAGTGGACAAGGTCAGCCTGCGTTACAAGAAACCCGATGGCGGTACGTTTACCGCGTTGGAAGAAGTGTCGTTCGAAGTGCCGGACCAGCAATTCGCGGTGTTGGTCGGGCCGTCGGGTTGCGGCAAGTCGAGCCTGCTTTACCTCACCGCCGGTCTCGCCGAACCGACCTCCGGCGAGATTTACGTCGGCGGCCAGCAAGTGGAAGGCCCGGGCGCCGATCGCGGCATGGTGTTCCAGAGCTATACGCTGTTCCCGTGGCTGACCGTGCGCCAGAACGTCGAGTTCGGCCTCAAGCGGCGCGGCATGCCGGCGGCACAGCGCAAGGACATCGTCGATTACTACGTCAATGAAGTGGGCCTGAGCGGCTTTGCCGATAACTACGCCAAGCAGTTGTCCGGCGGCATGATGCAGCGCGTCGCCATCGCCCGCGCCTTGGCCAACGACCCGCAGATTTTGCTGATGGACGAACCCTTCGGCGCCCTCGACAGCCAGACGCGCCTGCAAATGCAGCAGTTGTTGCTGCGGGTGTGGGGCAACAGCAAGAAGACCGTGCTGTTCGTGACCCATGACATCGACGAGGCGATCCTGCTCGGCGACCGGGTCTATGTCATGGGGGCCAAGCCCGGGCGGATCAAGCAGATCCTCGATGTGCCGATCGAACGCCCACGCAACCTGGACATGGTCATGGAGCGCTCGTTCATCGAGATGAAGCGTGAGATCTTCGGGTTGCTGCATAACGATCTGGAAGAGGTGCATTAACCCGAAAATGCACACCCCCTGTAGGCGCTGGCGTGCCAGCGAAAGCGGTGTAACACACGACATTGATGCTGGATGTGCTGGCCTCTTCGCTGGCAAGCCAGCTCCTACAAGGTTTTGTGTTGATTCGAAACTACGGCGCAGCCGGCAACAGGAACCGTGCAATCACCGGCAGGTGATCGGAGATGCGCAATGTATCGTCCTGCCGGACTTGCGCTTCGACCCGTTTGATCCGTGGGCTGTAGAACAGGTAGTCAACGGTCCGGTCCGGGCCGTGCAGCCCGGGATCGTTCGGGTAGTGCGTCAGCCAGCGCTCGCGGTCGATGCCGCCGGCCTCGTTGTTGGTCGGGATCATCGGGTACTTGTCCCACAGCACGTGCAAGGCACTGTCGGCGGAGTAGGGCGTGCGCTGGTTGTCGGGCAGGCGTCGATACTGGCCCAGCGGCAACAAGTTGAAGTCCCCACCGATCAACCACGGCGTGCCACGGCCTTCGTATTTGTCGAGGATCCTGGCCACGGCGTTGACCTGGCTTTGCAAGCCGTCGTCGGCCTCGGTCGCGCGGTCCAGGTGCGTGTTAAGCACGGCGATCTGCCCGCCATCACTGAGGGGCAAATAGCTCACCAGCAAGGCATCCTTGGGTTTGAACGGGCGGCTGATCAGGTTGCCTGACGTCACCGGCAGTTGCAGCCGCTGGGCGTGCTCGATCTGGTAACGGCTCAGGGTCGCCAGTTGCCGGCCGACACTGCCCAAGATGTGCGGATCGGGTACGAAATCGGCCTTCCAGTCGAAGGCACTGACGGTGCAGGGGTATAAGTCGGCGAGCCGTTCCTGCAGCAGTTTGAGCTGGTGCTGGTAATCGCTGGCCTTGGCGTCGTCGTCCACTTCCTGCAGCAGCACGATGTCCGGTTGTTCGTCGCGAATCACCCGCGCCACTTCGTCGAGGCTAAAGGCCATGTCTTCCGGCGTGGGACGTTCGTCTGTGCCGGCGGCCAGGTCATTCCAGAACACGTAGCGCTTGCCGGCCAGGTACTGGACGTTCCAGGTCATCACCTTCAGCGCTTGCCCGGGCACCAGCGTCGGTGCCTGGGCATTGCAACTGACCGGCAGCACTTCCTTGGCGTCGGGGCGCCAGGTCAGGCTGTAGATCATCACGACGATCAGCCCGATCACGATCAACAGGCCCAGCAGGGTGTAGCGCAGTAGACGGGTCATGGCTCGGCTTATTGGTGTTACAAAATTGTTCCCGAGCATACCCGAGAGCGAGGGTTGCGCCCAAGGTCAGAGCGCGCTGTCATTTTTTTCGGGCAGCGGATTGATCAGCATGAACAGACGGAACAACACCACGCTGGTGAATAGCTGCAAGAAACTGTGGGCGCTGTCGATCAGGACCGAAATCACCGGGTTTTGCGGCTCCGGATACGCCGCCAGCGTTGCCCCCTTGAGCAGCCACAGCGGCCCCATCACACACAGGATGCACAGCAGGATGCGCAGGAAATGGCCGCGGGTCTGGCGCAGGCTTTCCTTCATGGCGGCCAGCGGTGCCAGGCCGCGCAGCACCAGCAGGTATTCACTGAAGGCCAGCGCCACCATCAGGTAGATGCCCGGCAGGAAATACAGCGACAGGCCCAGCAGGATCAGCACGGTATTGAGCGCGGTCAGCAGGGCGAAGCGTGGCCACAGGCTCGCCGCCCTCGCCAGCAAGTCGCGGTTACTGGGCGACTCGCCCCGGCTGCGGGCATCGAGAAACAGTATCAGCGCGGCGGTGTACAGCGGGTACACCAGCAGGCCGACGATCACGCTGATGCCGGGGAAACTGTCCGGCTCGGTGGTGTGGTCGACCACTTGTTGCAGCAGCGCTTCCAGGATCACCAGCGGCAGGCACAGCTGCACGATCTGGCCCAGATTGCGCTTGAAGAAATACAGGGAGTCACGCAGTACATCTAACGGATTCATCGTTTGGCATCACGGTCATAAGCAGTAACACACTGTAACCGATGATGTGCAGGCGTAAGCAAACGTAAACGTTCGGTAAAGGACATTGAAACATGGTGTTTCAGGCTCCATTAAGGTCGGGTACCTTATCCTCTCTGGGAAAGGGCAACGATTTCCCCCGGCAATCTACGAGGTCGCCATGAACAACGACGAACAAACCCTGATCGATGGACTGTTTTCCCGGCTGCAACAGGCCGAAACGGACTCAGCCCCGCGCGACGCCCAGGCCGAGGCGCGGATCAAGGAACACCTGGTGCGCCAACCCGCGGCCGGTTATTTCATGACCCAGGCGATTCTGGTGCAAGAGGCGGCGATCAAGAGCCTCAATGAACAGAATCAGCAACTGACCCAGCAAGTCCAGCAGTTGCAGGCCGAATTGCAACAGGCCAAGTCACAGACCGCAGCGCCGGCCCCTAGCAGCGGTGGTTTCTTGTCGAGCATCTTCGGCGGCAGCCCGCGTGAGCCGCAGCCAGCGCCCACCCAGAGCGCGCCGCCCTCGAGCGGTGGCTGGCGTGAGCCGGGCCGTTCGTCGTTCGGTGCGCCAGCGCCCCAACAGAACTTCGGCGCCCCGCCGCAAAACTATCCACAGCAAGGTTATGCCCCACCACCACAAGCGCCGGCAGCCGCCGGCAGCAGCTTCCTCGGTGGTGCGCTGAAAACCGCTGCCGGCGTGGCGGGTGGCGTGATGCTGGCACAAGGCATCAGCAGCCTGTTCCACCACAACCAGCAGCCGGAAATCGTCGAAGTCATCAAGGAAGAGCCGGCCCAGGTCAACGACCAGGGCAACAACGGCTGGGGCGATGACCAGCGCATGGCCGGTAACGACTACGACGGCAACAATCAGGGCGGCTTCAGTGACGCCGACTACAGCGATGACAGCTCATCGTTCTTCGGTGGTGACGACGACTCCTTCGTCTAAGCCATCTGTGGCAAGGGAGCCGGCTCCCTTGCCACATAGCCGATTATTCGCGGAACAATCCTCGAGGCTGGCATACTGGGCGCCTTTTCGGGCCTGGGGCCTGATTCAGCCTTGAGGAAAACCGGTGAAAAAAATCGCAGTGTTCGCCGACGTCCAAAACCTCTACTACACCGTGCGTCAGGCCTATGGTTGTCACTTCAACTATGCCGCACTGTGGGCTGACATCAGCAAACAGGGCGAGATCGTCGAAGCCTACGCTTACGCCATCGATCGGGGCGACAGCAAGCAGCAGCAGTTCCAGCAGATCCTGCGCAACCTCGGGTTCACCGTGAAGCTCAAGCCGTACATCCAGCGCAGTGATGGTTCGGCCAAGGGCGACTGGGACGTGGGCATCACCCTCGACATCATGGACGCTGCCGATCACGTCGACGAAATCGTGCTGGCCTCTGGCGACGGCGATTTTGACATGCTGCTCGAACGCATCATCAGCAAGCACGGCGTCCAAGCGGTGGCCTACGGCGTGCCGGGCCTGACCGCCAACTCGCTGATCCGCGCCGCCAGCCGCTACGTGCCGATCGAAGGCGCGTTGCTGCTCAAGAATTGATTTTTACGGAGTTGAACCAGGTTTGGAACGCATCGCAGTCATCGACTTTGAAACCACCGGGATCTCCCCGAGCAGCAGCTGCCGGGCCACGGAAATCGCCGTGGTGATCCTTGAACAGGGGCGCATCGTCGAGCGTTACCAAAGCCTGATGAACGCCGGCGTGCGTGTCCCGGCCTTCATCGAGCAACTCACCGGCATCAGCAACGCCATGCTGCGCACCGCGCCGTCGGCGGAGCAGGTGATGAACGAAGTGAATGAATTCGTCGGTACCACGCCGTTGCTGGCGCACAACGCGGCGTTCGACCAGAAGTTCTGGGACTTCGAATTGGGGCGGATCAAGCGCACCCGCTTGCAGAATTTCGCCTGTTCGCTGCTGTTGGCCCGCCGCCTGATGCCGGCCGCGCCGAACCACAAGCTCGGCACCCTGACCACATTTGCCAACCTGCCCCACACCGGCAAGGCCCACCGGGCCATGGCCGATGCCGAGATGGCGGCCAACCTGACGGCGCACCTAGCCGAAGAACTGCGCCAGAAGCACGGCCTGCGCGAGTTGTCCCACGACCTGCTGTGCAAGTTGCAGAAAGTCCCGGCGGCGAAAGTGGGCGAGCACCTCAAGCGCTATCGCGGATTCTGAAAACACCGCAAACCCCCTGTAGGAGCCGGCTTGCCGGCGAAAGCGTCGGATCGGCCAACACTTGTGTTGGAATGTGAATCCGCCTTCGCTGGCAAGCCAGCTCCTGCAGGTCATCTATTGCCGTTGCTTTCGATATGCCCCAACGGCACCCGCTTCTCGATGGCACTGGACAACACGATCGACGTCTTGCTGAAGCCGAACGTGGCAATCCGGTTGATCAATTCCTCCAACTCCGGCATCGAGCCCACCGCTGCCTGCATGATCACGCACGGATCGCCGGTCACCCGATGGCACTCGGTCAATTGCGGGATTTTGATCAGGTCGTCGTAGGCTTTCTGATTGCCGTGCTGGTTCAGGCGCAGTTCGATCACGCACTGGATCGGCAGGCCGAGTTTGGCCATGTCGACCTTCGCCTGATATCCGGTGATCACGCCGCTGGCCTCGAGCTTGGCTACGCGCTCGGCCACCGCCGGTGCAGACAGATTCACTTTGCGCGCCAGGTCGGCGTAGGACGCGCGACCGTTTTCCAGCAGGGCGCTGAGCAACATGCGGTCGTATTTGTCCATGGGGCGACTCCTGAAAATGACTGGCTTTCGAAAACACGGTTTATCGCGGGAATCTCCGTGTTTTGAAAAGTGTACTGGTGCGATAAACAGGTTTTGTAACTTATTTTCCGCCGTTGGCCTTTCTAGAATAGCTGTTCTCTTGTACTGCCTGCGAGCTTCCCCATGCCTGGCCCACGTCGCTTTCCCTTACCGCTGATCGCTGCCTTCTTCGCGCTGTATGTGATTTGGGGCTCGACCTACCTGGTGATTCGCATCGGCGTGGAATACTGGCCGCCACTGCTGCTGGCGGGGATTCGCTTCGTCATCGCGGGCGCCTTGATGTACAGCTTCCTGCGCTGGCGTGGCGCACCCGCACCGACCTGGGCGCAGTGGAAAGCCGCCGGGATCATCGGCATCTTGTTGCTGGCCTGTGGAAACGGCGCGGTCAGCGTGGCCGAACACACCGGCGTGGCGTCGGGTGTGGCGGCGTTGGCGGTGGCGACGGTGCCGCTGTTTACCTTGCTTTGTGGCTATTTCTGGGGCGCGCGTAATACCCGTCTCGAATGGGCCGGGATCGTGCTCGGGCTGATCGGCATCGGCATGCTCAACCTCGGCTCCAACCTGCAATCGAGCCCGCTGGGCGCGGCGTTGCTGATATTCGCGGCGGCGACCTGGGCCTTCGGCTCGGTGTGGAGCAAACATTTGCCGTTGCCTCAGGGCGCGATGGCCAGTGCCGTGGAAATGCTGGTGGGCGGCGTGGTGCTGCTGATCGGCAGCGCCGTGAGCGGCGAGCACCTGGAGAACATGCCCCCCATCGAAGGTTGGGCGGCGCTGGCGTACCTGACGGTGTTCGGCTCGATCATCGCCTTCAACGCCTATATGTACCTGTTGAAACACGTGCGCCCGGCAGCGGCCACCAGTTATGCCTACGTCAACCCGGCGGTGGCAGTGTTATTGGGCATCGTGTTCGTCGGTGAAACCATCGGTATCGAGGAAGCTTTGGCGATGGCGGTGATCATCAGTGCCGTGGTGCTGATCGGACTGCCGCAGTGGCGGCGTAAGCCGGTTCAGCCGATTCAGCCCGTGGTGACGGCCGTGCCGACAGAATCCCGTGTGAATTAGGGTAAACTGCGCGGCATTGCATCTGGTTATGCACACTTGTTTTGAACAACCCGCGCTGATTTTTCCTACGGTACTCCCATGACTTTCGCCACCCTTGGCCTGATCGAACCCTTGCTGCGCTCCCTCGAGACGCTCGGCTACCAGACTCCGACGCCGGTTCAGGCGCAAGCCATTCCGGCGGTGCTGGCCGGTCGTGACCTGATGGCCGCGGCCCAGACCGGCACCGGCAAGACCGCCGGTTTCGCCCTGCCGCTGTTGCAACTGCTGGCCATGGAAGGGCCGAAAGTCACCGCCAACTCGGTCCGCGCGCTGATCCTGGTGCCGACTCGCGAACTGGCCGAACAGGTTCACGAAGCCATACGCCAGTACGCCGAAAACCTGCCGCTGCGCACTTACGCGGTGTATGGCGGCGTCAGCATCAACCCGCAAATGATGAAACTGCGCAGCGGCGTCGACCTGCTGGTGGCCACCCCGGGTCGCCTGCTCGACTTGTTCCGCCAGAACGCGCTGAAGTTCAACCAGTTGCAAACCCTGGTGCTGGACGAAGCCGATCGCATGCTCGACCTCGGCTTTTCCGAGGAGCTGGCGAACATTTACCGCGCACTGCCGAAGAAGCGCCAGACGCTGCTGTTCTCCGCGACGTTCTCCGATGACATCCGCCTGCTGGCCGGGCAGATGCTCAACGATCCGCTGAGCATTGAAGTCAGCCCGCGCAACGTTGCCGCCAGCACGGTCAAGCAATGGATCGTGACGGTGGACAAGAAGCGCAAACCGGAACTGTTCGTGCACCTGATGCGCAAGGGCAAGTGGAAGCAAGTGCTTGTGTTCGCCAAGACCCGCAACGGCGTGGACGCGCTGGTGGAAAAGCTCCAGGGCCTGGGCATCAACGCCGATGGTATCCACGGCGACAAACCCCAGGCGACCCGTCAGCGTGCGCTGGACCGGTTCAAGGCCAGTGAGGTGCAGATACTGGTCGCCACCGATGTCGCGGCCCGTGGCCTGGACATCGAAGACCTGCCGTTGGTGGTCAACTTCGATTTGCCGATCGTCGCCGAGGATTACATCCACCGTATCGGTCGTACCGGCCGTGCGGGTGCGACGGGCGAGGCGATTTCCCTGGTGTGTGCCGATGAAGTGAATCTGTTGTCGGCCATCGAAATGCTGACCCGCCAGACGCTCAAGCGTCAGAACGAGCCGGACTTCGAGCCTGAGCACCGTGTGCCGGACACCGATGCCAGCGGCCAGGTGATGAAGAAGCCGAAGAAACCGAAAAAACCCAAGGTGTCCGGTGGTGGCGGTGGCAAGCGCAATCTCGGTAAGTGGGTGGACAGCGGCGAAGTGGCGCCGGCGGAGCCTTCGATCAAGCCTGTGCGCAAGGTGCCGGTGTTCAATACCGGGCCGCGTAAGCGCAAGCCTTAATATTGGCGGCGTCTGTCAGGGCGCCTTCGCGAGCAGGCTCACTCCTACAGGGGAATTGTGAATCCTTTGTAGGAGCGAGCCTGCTCGCGATGGATGCGCCCCCGGTTTCAACCCTTGCGCTGCAACCACTCCACCATCCCCAACCCCGCCGTTCGCCCACTGGCGAAACACGCCGTCAGCAGATAGCCGCCCGTCGGCGCTTCCCAATCCAGCATTTCCCCGGCGCAAAACACGCCAGGCATTTGCTTGAGCATCAAACGCTCATCCATCGCCTCGAACAACACACCGCCCGCGCTGCTGATGGCTTCGTCCAGTGGGCGGGTTTTCACCAGTGTCATCGGCAACGCCTTGATCGCTCGGGCCAGCAAGGCCATGTCGGCAAAGCAGTCGGCGTTGGTCAGTTCACGCAACAACGCCGCTTTGACCCCGTCGATACCCAACTGGCTGTGCAGGTGCTTGGCCATGGAGCGTGAGCCCCGGGGTTTGCTCATTGCCGCCTGAACTTTATCCACAGGCCGGCCGGGCAACAGGTCCAGATGAATCGTGGCCGAGCCGTGTCGGTTGATTGCTTCGCGAATCGGCGCCGACAGGGCGTAGATCAAACTGCCTTCGATCCCGGTGGCGGTGATCACGCATTCGCCAAGCCGTGGCACGTCGTCGTTGAGGCCGATGGCGATATTTTTCAGCGGCGCCCCGGCGAATTTGCTGACCAGCAACTCGCTCCAGGCCTGCACTTCGAAGCCGCAATTGCTCGGTTGCAGCGGCGCCAGTCCTACGCCGTGTTGCTCCAGCGGCAGCATCCATGCGCCGTCCGAACCCAGGCGCGACCAACTGCCGCCGCCGAGGGCGAGCAGGGTGGCGTCGGCGTGCACGGTTTTTTCGCCTTCCGGACTGGCGATGCGCAAACCACCGCGCTCATCCCAACCGAGCCAGCGATGGCGGGTGTGGATAACCACGCCGTTGTCGCGCAGGCGCTTGAGCCAGGCGCGCAGCAGCGGCGCGGCTTTCATGTCGGTGGGGAACACCCGGCCCGAACTGCCGACGAAGGTTTCGATGCCCAGGTCATGAATCCACTGGCACAGCGCTTCGGCGCCGAAGCTGCGCAGCAGCGGGGCGATCTGCGGGGCGCGTTCGGCGTAGCGCGAGAGAAACGCCGGGTAGGTTTCGGAGTGCGTGATGTTCATGCCGCCGACGCCGGCCAGGAGGAATTTTCGCCCCACCGAAGGCATGCCGTCGTACAGGTCGACCTTGATCCCGGCCTGGCTCAACACTTCGGCCGCCATCAGACCGGCAGGGCCGCCGCCGATGATGGCGACGTGAGGGGTGAGGGCTGGCGAGGATGGGATCATGGGGGTGCACTGCGGTCTGGCTGAGTTAAGCCGGGCATTCTAGCAGCACCCTTCCCTGTAGGAGCGAGCCTGCTCGCGATGGCGGTGTGTCAGACACACGGATGTTGAATGTGCCGCCGCTATCGCGAGCAGGCTCGCTCCTACAGAGGGTTTGTGTTGTTTATAACTGCTGGTTAAAAAACGATCATCGTTCTGTGGTCCATACACGGCAGGGGCTGTAGGCCCTTTCACTCAGGTTATCCACAGGCAGCTCCACAGGCATTGTGGGTAAGGCATCCACAGCTCAGTGACAGCCTGATGACTGCCAGACGCGCTGCGCGCTGTGATGCAGGATGCCGTGCCGGCGCGCCAGGGCCTGGCGGTCTTTGCTGTAGCCGCCACCGATGACTCCGACCACCGGGATGTCGCGGCCCAGGCAATGGCGCATCACGCTTTCATCGCGGGCGGCGACGCCTTCGTCGGTCAGCTTCAGGTAACCCAAGGCGTCGTCCTTGTGAACATCAACCCCGGCGTCATACAGCACCAGGTCTGGCTGGTAGAGCGGCAGCAGGTAGTTGAGCGCATCGTCCACCACCTTCAGGTAATCGGCATCGCCCATGCCGTTGGGCAGCGGAATGTCCCAGTCACTTTCGGCCTTGCGTGCGGGAAAATTCTTCTCGCAGTGCAGGGAAACGGTCACCGCCTCCGGGGTGTTCTGCAATATGCGTGCGGTCCCGTCGCCCTGATGCACGTCGCAATCGAAGATCAACACCCGGTTCGCTCGCCCGCTTTCCAGCAGGTAATGGCTGATCACCGCCAGGTCATTGAAGATGCAGAACCCCGCCGGGTAGTCGTAGTGCGCATGGTGTGTACCGCCAGCCAGGTGACAGGCCAGGCCATGTTCGAGTGCCTGCTCGGCCGCCAATATCGAGCCGCCGACCGCCCGCACCGTACGCCGGGCCAGGGCTTCGTTCCACGGCAGGCCGAGGCGTCGCTGGTCTTCGCGGGACAAATCGCCACTCATGTAGCGTGCGATATACGAAGGGTCATGGGCGAGCGCGAGAATCTCTGCCGGGCACAGTTCAGGACGCAGCAAGTCGGCGTCGCGGGTCAGGCCGCTGTCGACCAGGTGATCGCGCAACAGGCGAAACTTGTCCATCGGGAAGCGGTGATCCGCGGGAAACTCGGGACTGTAGTCTTCGTGATAAATCAGCGGCAGTGGCATGGTCATTTCATATCGGAATGAGAGAACGATCCTACCAGCGTTGTAGACTGGCGACATTGAAATGGAGGGGCAGGGCACGATGGAGCCCATACTGGAACTGGAAAGTGCACGACTGCTGTTGCGCCAGTGGTGCGATGAAGACCTACCGGAGTTTGCCGCGATGTGCGCCGACCCGCAGGTGATGCGCTATTTCCCCGCGCCGTTGAGCCGACTGGAAAGTGCATCATTGATCGGGCGAATCCGCGGACATTTCGCCGAGCATGGTTTTGGTCTCTGGGCCTTGGAGCGCAAGGACACCGGCCAGTTTATCGGTTTCACCGGGCTTGGCGTGGTCGGCTTCGACGCGCCGTTCACCCCGGCCACGGAAATCGGCTGGCGCCTGGCGCGTGAACATTGGGGCCTGGGTTACGCCAGTGAAGCGGCCTGGACCCTCTGCGCTGCGGGTTCGACCGTTTGCCGCTGAAAGAAGTGGTGGCCTTCACGGCGCAATCCAATCTGTCGTCCGAGAAAGTCATGCAGGCGATTGGCATGCATCACGACCCGGCCGACGACTTCGATCATCCACGGCTTGACGCCGGTCATCCGTTGCGTCGGCACCTGCTGTACCGCATCAGCCGCGAGCAATGGTTGCAAACCCTGCATGGATAAGCGGGCACAGACGTTTACAATGGCCATTGTCTTGGCCCGTGCCAGAAACCGAATCGACCGTTGCAGCCAAGGTTGCGCGGCATTGTTTTGCGTGAGGAGAGTCTGAATGAGCCAAGTGTTGGAAGATCTGGTCGATCTGCTGAGCCTGGAACCAATCGAAGAAAACCTGTTCCGCGGTCGCAGCCAGGACCTGGGTTTTCGCCAGCTGTTTGGCGGCCAGGTGCTCGGCCAGTCGCTGTCGGCGGCCAGTCAGACCGTTGAAGAGGCGCGCCATGTGCATTCGATGCATGGCTACTTCTTGCGTCCGGGGGATGCCAAGTTGCCGGTGGTGTATTCGGTTGACCGTGTGCGCGATGGCGGCAGTTTCAGCACGCGCCGGGTGACGGCGATCCAGAAGGGCCACCCGATCTTCACCTGCAGCGCGTCGTTCCAGTACGACGAGGAAGGCTTCCAGCACCAGACTGAAATGCCGCAAGTGGTCGGTCCGGAAAACCTGCCGTCGGAACTGGAAATCACCCAGCAACGCGCGCACCTGATCCCCGAGCACATGCGGGAAAAACTGCTGTGTCCGAAGCCGATCGAATTCCGCCCGGTGACCGAAAAAGACCCTTACAACCCGCTGCCCTCCGACCCGATCAAATACGTCTGGTTTCGCGCCGACGGTGCCTTGGCCGACTCGCCGGCGCTGCATAAGTATTTGCTGGCCTATGCCTCGGACTTTGGCTTGTTGACCACCTCGATGCAGCCCCATGGCAAGTCGGTGTGGCACAAGGATATGCAAGTCGCCAGCCTCGATCACGCACTGTGGTTCCACCAGGATCTGCGCGCCGATGACTGGCTGCTCTACGCGATGGACAGTCCGTGGGCCGGCAACTCCCGTGGCTTCACCCGTGGCAGCGTGTTCAACCGCGCCGGGCAACTGGTGGCCTCGGTCACGCAGGAAGGTTTGATCCGCCACCGCAAGGATTGGGCATGAGCCTGGCCGATGTGCGTCACTGGGTGTTCGACATGGACGGCACCCTGACGGTGGCGGTGCACGATTTTGCAGCGATTCGCGTGGCGTTGGCGATTCCTGCCGAAGACGACATCCTGACTCATCTCGCCGCGTTGCCGGCCGAGGAAGCCGCGGCCAAGCATGCCTGGTTGCTGGAGCACGAACGGGACCTGGCGCTGGGTTCGAAACCGGCGCCGGGCGCTGTGGAGTTGGTGCGAGATTTGGCCGGGCGCGGTTATCGTTTGGGCATCCTCACGCGTAATGCCCGGGAGCTGGCGCATGTCACGCTGCAGGCCATTGGCCTGGCCGACTGCTTTGCGCTGGAGGATGTGTTGGGTCGCGATGATGCCCCGCCGAAACCGCATCCGGGTGGTTTGCTGAAACTGGCAGAGGCGTGGAAGGTACCGGCGAGCGAGATGGTGATGGTCGGTGATTACCGTTTTGATCTCGATTGTGGTCGTGCTGCCGGAGCACGCACGGTGTTGGTGAATCTGCCGGACAACCCGTGGCCGGAATTGACCGATTGGCATGCGGCGGATTGTGTCGAGTTGCGGCAGATGCTGTCGGCTTGAGGGCCCCTTCGCTGGCAAGCCAGCTCCTACAGAGATCTGCGAATTACCTGTAGGAGCTGGCTTGCCAGCGAAGGCGTCAATCCAGACACCCTGATACCTACTGCCCGAATAAAGCCTTCTGCCCTTCCGGCGAAGTAAACATCCCGTCGCCGTTATGGCCGACCCCGGGCACTTCAATCAGTTGCTGGTTAAACCCTTGCGGTTGCAGCCGCTTCAGGTAATCAAAGTAAAAGCGCCCGCGCGCCAATCGATAAGGCCCTTGCGCCTCGGCCTCACAGCGCTTGTCCAGCGCCGGGTGATTGGGGTCGATGTCCTGCTGCCCGAGCAGATAAACGACTTCACGCTTGAGGTAGTTTTCCTGCAACTGTGCGGCCGATTGCCCGTCAGCGTAGGCCGGTAAATCCGTCAGCCCATACTTCCAGCGATTGAACGTCGGGCACCCCGCATGGCTGAACGCAACGGGGCGACGTTCATCGAAATAGGCGTAGGACGACGGATTGGCAATGACGTAACGCACGTGCACGCCGGCCGCTTCGAGCGCGGGCTGCGCGTGGCTGAGCAACGCATAACGCTGCACCACTTGGGCACCGCCGGAGTGTCCGGCAATGACGATTTGCTTCACGTCCGGAAACTGCTGACGATCAGCCAGTCGGGCGATGATTTCGTCCAGTGCCTGGTAGGAACTCAGCCGGAACGGCGCCGTGGATTCGCCACCGGCCATCCAGTCATTGCCTTGCCAGCGCAACACCGTGTCGGCCACCGGGTGCGCCGCGACGTCGGTTTCATTGAGAAATTGCGGCGCGATCACCAGTGTCGTTGCGCTCTGTCCGGCCAGTTCGGCCGCGTGTTCGCCGCTTTGCAGATAGGTCTGCGCGTTGCGCAAGCGCCCGTGGAGGATGATCAGCACCCGCTCGATCCGTGCCGGCGCAGGACTGATGCCCACCGCCATTTCACCTTCCTTCAACAGCAATCGCCCCGGGCTCAGTTCCTTGACCTCATGCTCGGCCGCCTGGGCACCTGCGCTAATGATCAATACCGCTAACAACCACTTCTTCATTTACAGATTTTTCGCCGCGAAGGTGTCGCACTGGCTTACCTGGCCTTGAGCGAAACCGGTTTTGAACCAGCGCACCCGTTGCGCCGACGTACCGTGGGTAAACGAGTCCGGGACCACGCGGCCCTGGCCCTGTTGCTGCAAGCGATCGTCGCCAATGGCGTTCGCCGCATTCAAGGCTTCTTCGATATCGCCCGGTTCCAGCCAGTTCAAGCGTTTCTGCGCATTGTTGGCCCAGACGCCCGCCAGGCAATCGGCTTGCAGTTCCTGACGCACCAGCAAACCGCCGTCGCCTTCCATTTGCCGGCCTTGTTGGCGGGCTGCCTGAATTTTCGCGGAAACCCCAAGCAAAGTCTGAACATGGTGTCCGACTTCGTGAGCGATCACGTAGGCCTGGGCGAAGTCGCCCGCGGCGGAAAAGCGTTGGGACATTTCCTGGAAGAACGCCATGTCCAGGTAGACCTTCTGGTCGGCCGGGCAATAGAACGGCCCCGTCGCCGAGGTGGCGAGGCCACAGGCCGAATTCACCCGGTTGCTGAACAGCACCAGGGTCGGGTCTTTGTACTGGCGGCCGGCCTGCTGGAATATCGCGCCCCAGGTGTCCTCGGTATCGCCGAGGATCGAGCGGACGAATTCTGCACCTTCATCATTGGCTGGCGGCGCCTTGCGCGTCTGGTTGGTGGCCGGTGCCGATTGCTGGCCCACCTGCCCGGTCAGTTGCCCGAGGATTTGCAGTGGATCCTGGCCGGTGATCCAGCCGATGCCGACGATCAGGAGGATAGCCGTCAGGCTCAAGCCCTTTCCGCCGCCGAATCGCATCCCGCCGCCACCGCCACCCGTGTCGTCGCCACGGGCATCGACCACGTTGTCGCTGCGTCGGCCTTTTTTCCATAGCATGTGGGAATTCCTCTTCTGTTCGGGGTAAAGCTCCGTGCGATGAGTGTTGCTGCTGTGTGGGAGCGGCGCCAGTCCGGTCGTCAGACTGCCGGTAGCGCAACTGGTTCCGGATTTTGCTTCGTCAGGCTTCTCTTCTAGAATCAGCCAAATTTCAGGGGGAGCCGAGCATGGCTGGCAGTCAGATCGAACGTGTCTTCAGCGTGTTGGAAAGCCTGACCGGTGAACCGCAAGGGTTGCCGATGCAGACCCTGGCCGAGCGCCTGGAGATTCCCAAGAGTGCGACGCACCGGCTGCTCGCCGAACTCATTCGCCTGGGCTACGTGCGGCAGAATCCGGATACCTTGCGCTATCACCTGTCGACCAAACTGGTGGCCATGGGCTTTCGCTACCTGTCCGGCAGTGGTGCGGATATCGTCCAGCCGGTGCTTGATCGCCTCGCCGGGGAAACCGGTGAACTGGTGCGCCTCGGGGTCCTTTCGGGCGAGCGCCAGGTCTGGATCGCCAAGTCTCAGGGCGCCCGTTCGGGACTGCGTTACGATCCTGACATGGGCCGCGATGCGCCATTGTTCTACACGGCGTCCGGGCATGCGTGGCTGGCGTGCATGAGCGATGCCGAGGCGCTGTCGCTGGTCGAGCGTCAGGGCACCGAATTGCCGCGGGAGATCGGGCCGAATGCGCCGCGTTCGAACATTGAATTGCTGGAGCGCTTGCGCCTGGCGCGCGAGCAAGGCTACGCCTGGGTCGAGGAAAGTTCGGCGGTGGGCACTTCAGCGATTGCCGCCGTGATCCGTCATCCGCTCGATGACCGGGTGATCGGCGTGCTCAGCATCGCCGGGCCGAGCGCACGCATGCCCGGAGCGCGGTTGCATGAGTTGGCGCCGACCCTGTTGCGGTACACCCAGGAGCTTTCATTGGCCAGTCAGGCGTCAGAGTTGTTCAGTTGAGCGGGATGTCTGCTTGAATAAACAGCGTGCGGTATTCGCCCACTTTCGCCGGTCGCCAATGTCATAAAGTGGAACTGGATTCTAAATTATTCAAACATCGTCTCCCTTCATAAAAAGGACTTCGTCTTGACGTCGCCCAGCAGTACTCCGCTTTCCGGCGTCAATCAGCCCTTCAAAGGGATTTTGCTGATCGTTGTCGCGACATTCCTGTTTTCCAGCCATGACGCCTTTTCCAAGTACCTGTCCGGTTTTTATCCGATTGTCATGGTGGTCTGGGCGCGTTACATGGTTCACACCTTGTTGATGGCCGGGATTTTCCTGCCGCAATCCGGGTTGCGGGTGTTGCGAACCAAACGGCCCTTGCTGCAGTTGATTCGGGCGCTGTGCCTGTTGGGCACCAGTCTGTTTTTTACCACGGGGTTGATGTACATCCCGCTGGCCGAGGCCACGTCGGTCAACTTCCTGGCTCCGGTGTTGGTCACGGCGTTATCGGTGCCGCTGCTGAAGGAGCGTGTGACACGCGGGCAATGGCTGGCGGTGATTTGCGGTTTCATCGGCGTGCTGATCATCGTTCACCCCGGCGGCGACCTGTTTACCCCGGCCGTGTTGCTGCCGTTCTGTTCGGCGCTGTTTTTCTGCTTCTATCAACTGCTGACGCGCAAGCTCAGCGAGATCGACAGCCCGACCACCAGCAACTTCTTCGCCGGCTTGTGCAACACGCTGGTGATGAGTGCGTTGGTGCCATTCTTCTGGCAGACACCGAGCCTGGTGCATGGCGCGATGATGCTGGCGCTGGGAACCTGCGGCATGACGGCACACCTGTTCCTGACCCAGGCTTTCCGCCTCGCGGCGCCGGCATTACTGGCGCCGTTCAGTTACTGCCAGATCATCTTTGCCGGCCTGCTGGGTTGGTTGCTGTTTTCCCACACACCGACATTGACCACCGTGCTTGGTATCGCCGTGATCTGTTGCAGTGGGCTGGCGGCGGCGTGGCAGCAGAGCCGTCGCTGAAAGGTCGGAGATGAGGGACTTGTAGGAGCGAGCCTGCTCGCGAAGACGGACTGTCATTCAACATTGATGTGACTGACGTACTGCCTTCGCGAGCAAGCTCGCTCCTACAGGGCGGGAAGAAATTTACTCGGTGACGGTAGGGATCTTGCGCGGTGCCATGAAGTACATCCAGGTCAGGGCAATGAAATACATCGCCGGGATCAGGGTGAACAGCACCGTGTAATTGTTGTTAGTGACGGTCAGGATATGGCCGACCAACTGGGTCATGAACATCCCGCCAATCGCCGCGCACATGCCGCCGAAGCCGAATACCGTGCTCATCATGTGCTTGGGCGTGTAGTCCATCACCAGGCTCCAGATGTTGGCGGTCCAGGCCTGGTGCGCGCCGATGGCCAGGGAGATGGCAAACACCGCGACCCACAGGTTGCTGGAGCCGGCGGCCATGATCACGCCGATGATGCAGCAGGCGAACAGCAGCATCGACATCAACCGCGCCTTGATCGGGTTGATTCCACGACCGATCAGGAACGAGGAGAGGATGCCGCCGCCAACGCTACCGAAGTCGGCAGTGAGGTAGATGATGATCAGCGGAATGCCCATCTGGGTCACATTGATGCCCAGGTTGTATTGCTGATTCAGGAACGGCGGCAACCAGTACAGGTAGAACCAGAACACTGGCGCAGTCATCGAGTAAGCGAGAGCGAAGGCCCAGGTGCCGCGCATGCGCAGGATTTTCGAGAACGGCACGCGGGTTTGTTCCGGCTCGACTTCGTTCTGGATGTAATCCAGCTCCGACTGTTTGACGCGCGGATGGTCTTCCGGGTTGAAGTACTTCAGGGCCCAGCACACCAGCCAGATCCCGCCCAGGGCCGACATGCACAGGAATGCCGCTTGCCAGCCCCAGGTGTGGAGGATCAGCGGCAACAGCATCGGGGTGAACATCGCACCGACGTTGGTCCCGGCGTTGAAAATCCCGGTAGCCACGGCACGCTCGCCGGCCGGAAACCACAGCCGTGTGGTCTTCACGCACGCCGGGTAGTTGGCCGCTTCGGTCAAGCCGAGGATGAAACGACAGACCATGAAACCCGCCGCCGAGGTGGCCAGGCCATGGGCCCCGGTCGCCAGGCTCCAGAGCAGCACGGCGCAGAAGAACACGCGCTTGACGCCAACCCGGTCGATCAACCGGCCCTGCAGCACGAAGCCGATGGCGTAGCCGACCTGGAACCAGAAGTTGATGTTGGCGTAGTCCATCGCCGTCCAGCTCATTTCCTTGGCCAGGATTGGCTGCATGACGCCGAGGGCGGCGCGGTCGATGTAGTTCAGGGTGGTGGCGAAAAACACCAGCGCCAGCATGCCCCAACGGGTTTTGCCGACTGCCATGGCGCCGCGGATTTTATCGCCGATGCCGCCGGCAGTGACGCTCATGGCCGCAGCCATGCGTGAGCTTTGGGAAGGAATCATCTGTACCACCCGTTTTTGAATTTGTTATTGGTGTTTTTAACATCGCGGCCGGTGGTGTGTATCCGGACTCAATGTGCAGTCGATGTTGGGCAGTGGACAAAAAATCGTCAATTCGCTGAAGGCCATTGTGTTCGATAATCGAACACAAAACTAACCGGGTAGTACACTTTGAATTGCCCAACGGACCCACCGGCTCAATAATCGGCTCACTCTTTTAAAAGCGGCGCAATTCCCTGTAGCCGAAGCCTCCACCGGGAGTCGAAACATGCAGCGTTCCATTGCCACCGTGTCCTTGAGCGGTACCCTGCCGGAAAAACTCGACGCCATTGCCGCCGCCGGTTTCGACGGTGTGGAGATTTTCGAGAACGACCTTCTCTACTACGACGGTAGCCCGCGGGAAATTAAACAGCGGTGTGCTGATCTCGGGATCGCCATCACCCTGTTTCAACCGTTCCGCGATTTCGAGGGCTGCCGCCGCGATCGATTGCCGCGCAACCTGGAGCGCGCCGAGCGCAAGTTCGACCTGATGCAGGAACTGGGCACGGACCTGGTGCTGGTGTGCAGCAATGCCTCGGCCGAATCTGTGGGCGATGAACAGATTTTAGTCGATGACCTGCGTCTGCTGGCCGAACGCGCCGGGGCACGTGGCCTGCGCATCGGTTACGAAGCACTGGCCTGGGGCCGGCATGTGAACACCTGGCAACAGGTGTGGAACATCGTGCGTCAGGCCGATCACCCAAGCCTTGGCGTGTTACTGGACAGCTTTCACACCCTGTCGCTCAAGGGCGATCCGAGCGCTATTGCCGAGATTCCCGGCGACAAGATCTTCTTCGTGCAAATGGCCGACGCTCCGATCCTGGCCATGGACGTGCTGGAGTGGAGCCGGCATTTCCGTTGTTTCCCGGGGCAGGGCGAGTTCGATTTGCCGGGATTCCTCGCGCCGATCCTCCAGAGCGGCTACACCGGTCCTTTGTCGCTGGAAATCTTCAACGACGGCTTCCGCGCCGCGCCGCCACGGGCCAATGCAGCCGACGGTTTGCGCTCGTTGCTGTACCTCGAAGAGAAAACCCGCGAGCGTCTGGCCCGGGAAGCCAAGCCGGCGCCGCACCCAGAGATTCTGTTCGAAACGCCCAAGGCCAGTGAGTACAACGGCATCGAGTTTCTCGAATTCGCCGTCGACGAAAGCCTTGGCGCCAAGCTCTGCCACTGGCTGGAGCAATTGGGTTTCGTCAAGGCCGGGCAGCATCGTTCCAAGAGCGTGAGCCTGATGCGCCAGGGCGATATCAACCTGATCCTCAACGCCGAGCCTTACTCGTTCGGCCACAGTTTTTTCGAGGCCCACGGTCCGTCATTGTGTGCCACCGCCTTGCGGGTCAAGGACAGCCCGAGCGCATTGGCGCGTGCCGTCGCCTTCAAGGGCCAGCCGTATCGCGGACTGGTTGGCCCCAACGAACTGGAACTGGCGGCCGTGCGGGCGCCGGATGGCAGCCTGATTTATCTGGTGGATCAACGCGCCGACGTCTACGGCACCGACTTCAACCTGTTCCCGGACGTGGCGACCGGCGGTGGTCTCAAGCGCATCGATCACATGGCCATGGCGCTGCCGGCCGACAGCCTCGACAGCTGGGTGCTGTTTTACAAAAGCCTGCTGGATTTCGAGGCCGATGACGAAGTGGTGCTGCCCGATCCGTATGGCCTGGTGAAGAGCCGTGCATTGCGCAGTCGCGACAGTTCGATCCGCCTGCCGCTGAACATTTCCGAAAACCGCAATACCGCGATCTCTCACGCGCTGTCGAGTTATCGCGGCTGCGGTGTGCATCACATTGCGTTTGATTGCGACGACATCTTTGCCCAGGTCAGCCGGGCCAAAGAGGCGGGCGTGCCGCTGCTGGATATCCCGCTCAACTACTACGATGACCTGGCGGCGCGCTTCGATTTCGACGATGAGTTCCTCAGCGAACTGGCCTACTACAATGTGTTGTACGACCGCGATGCCCAGGGCGGCGAGCTGTTCCATGTGTACACCGAGCCGTTCGAAGGGCGGTTCTTCTTCGAAATAATCCAGCGCAAGAACGGCTATGGCGGTTACGGTGCGGCCAACGTGGCGGTGCGCCTGACGGCCATGGCCAAATCCCGCAGCGGCGCGGTGCGTCAGACGAAGTTGTAGGAATTTCGTAACCGCGGGGATTAAACGTGGGCCGAGCGACTTCCTTCACCGAGTCGCTCGGCCCATAATCGCCAGCCTGTGCAGTGATGGCCGTGAGCCCGCAATGACAATGACCTCAGAACTCTCCGCAGCCCCCATCGAACCTGTTGTCGAGCCGCGCAAGAGTCGCAAGAACAACCCGGAAAAAACCCGCGAAAACATCCTGCAAGAGGCGATCGTCGAGTTCGTCCAGCAAGGCCTTTCCGGGGCGCGTGTCGATGCCATCGCCGAGCGCATCCACACCTCCAAGCGCATGATCTATTACTACTTCGGCAGTAAGGAGCAGCTCTATGTCGAGGTGCTGGAGAAGCTCTACGGCGATATCCGCCACACCGAAAGCCGCCTGCACCTGACCGAGCTGGCGCCGGTGGAGGCCATTCGGCGCCTGGTGGAATTTACCTTCGATCACCACGATCGCAACGTCGATTTCGTGCGTATCGTCAGCATCGAAAACATCCACAATGCCGAGTACGTGAAGCGCTCCGAGGCGATCAGGGCAATGAACAATACCGTTCTCGATTCCCTTGATGTGATCTTGCGTCGAGGTGTTGAAGAGGGTGTGTTCCGCGCCGGGCTCGTGGCGCTGGACGTGCATCTGCTGATCAGTTCGTTCTGCTTCTATCGCGTCTCGAACCGCCATACCGTGGGCGAGATCTTCCAGATCGACTTGCCGGACGAAGGTATCAAGCAGCGTCATCGCGAGATGATCTGCGAGTCGGTATTGCGTTACTTGCAGGCTTGAGACACCGCGTCGCCTGGTTCGCCAGCAAGCCGGCTCCTACAGGACTTGTGAACATCTTGTAGCAGCTGGCTTGCCAGCGAAGGCGGCTCAACTGACACACCGCGTCGTCTGGTTCGCCAGCAAGCCGGCTCCTACAGTTCGTCAGGCTTTCATACTCTGAAAGTGCGCCAGCATCCGCCGCGCATCCGGCATTACGCCGCTGAACAACTCGAACGCCTTCACCGCCTGAAACACCGCCATATTGCCGCCGTCCAGCGTCCGGCAACCGAGGGCGCGGGCATTGCGCAACAGTTCGGTTTCAAGCGGGAAATAAACAATCTCCGCGACCCATAGTTCTGCCCGCAACAGCTCGACCGGCACCGGCATGCCCGGCAGCTTTTTCATGCCCATCGGCGTGGTGTTCACCAGGCCGTCAGCCTGGGCCATCGTGCTCCACAGGTCATACCCGGCGATGGCACGGCCCGCACCGAAATGCTGATTGAGGTTGTCGGCCAGGTCCTGGGCACGGCGGATGTCCACGTCAAAAATGCTCAGCAGTTGAACGCCTTCGCTCAACAGCGCGTGGGCGACCGCGGCACCTGCACCGCCGGCCCCCATCTGCACGACTCGTTCGACGGCAACGCCTTCGAGGCCGCGGCGGAAACCTTCGGCAAAGCCCAGGCAATCGGTGTTGTGACCGATGCGTTTGCCATCCTTGAGCACGACGGTGTTGACCGCGCCGATGCTGCGGGCCTGCGGCGACAATTCGTCGAGCAGCGGGATGATCGCCTGCTTGCACGGGAAGGTGATGTTCAAGCCGGTGTAGTTCATGCGCTCGGCCGCCGTCAGCAAGTCGGGCAGGGCGGTGCTGTCGAGTTGCAATTGATCGAGGTCGATCAGCCGATACACGTAGCGCAAGCCCTGGGCGTCGCCTTCATGCTCGTGCAGGGCTGGCGTGCGTGAGGCCTGGATGCCGGCGCCGATCAGCCCGGCCAAAATCACGTGGTTGTGAGTCACGGCGATCACCCCTGCAAACGGTGGCGCAAATGTTCCAGTGCCAGGCGATAGCCGTGACTGCCGAAGCCGGCCATCACAGCAGTCGCGATGGCGGAAACGAACGAGTGGTGGCGAAAAGGTTCGCGGGCGTGGACGTTGGACAGGTGGACCTCAATCACCGGCAGTTCGCTGGCGACCAGCGCATCGCGGATTGCCACCGAGGTGTGAGTCCATGCCGCCGGATTAATCACGATCCCGGCGCAACGGCCACGGGCGGCGTGAATCCAGTCGAGCAGCTCGCCTTCGTGATTGGTCTGGCGAAACTCCACCGCCAGGCCGAACTCTTCAGCGGCGCGCCCGCACAAGGCCGAGATGTCTGCCAGGGTTTCGTGACCGTAAGTCTCCGGTTCACGGGTGCCGAGCAGGTTCAGGTTCGGGCCGTTGAGCACCAGAACAATGGGGGACATCGCGTTTCTCCACTTTTTATTGTTGGTATCGGCCGATGGTTTCGACCTGTGGAGGTAAAATGTACCAGGTGGTTAATAAGGTCAATTGAAGGAGGAACACACCGGCGCTTTGTGTGCGGTGATCGGACGCTTTCGCTCTTCAGCGCGGTAGATGCCCCCCAGAAAATCAATAAATGCCCAAAAAGCCGTCACGAGGACGGCTTTTTGTGTGTTGCAGATGCAAATCAACGCCGGGTCAACATCACCCCGGACTCCATGTGATGGGTCCATGGGAACTGGTCGAACATCGCGCAGCAGGTGATGCGGTGGGTGTCGTGCAGTTGGGCGATGTTGGCCGCCAGGGTCTGCGGGTTGCAGGAGATGTACAGGATGTTGTCGAAGCGCCGAGCCAGCTCGCAGGTGTCCGGGTCCATGCCGGCGCGCGGCGGGTCGACGAACACGCTTCCGAACTCGTAGCGCTTGAGGTCGATGCCGTGCAGACGGCGGAACGGGCGCACTTCGTTCAGGGCTTCGGTCAGCTCTTCGGCTGACAAACGCACCAACGTGACGTTATCCACGGCGTTTTCGCTGAGGTTGCTCAGTGCAGCGTTGACCGAGGTCTTGCTGATTTCGGTGGCCAGCACTTTGCGCACGCGGGTGGCGAGCGGCAGGGTGAAGTTGCCGTTGCCGCAATACAACTCCAGCAAGTCATCGGTGCGGTCGCCCAGTGCATCGTATGCCCAGTTGAGCATCTTCTGGTTCACAATGCCGTTAGGCTGGGTGAATGCGCCTTCCGGCTGGCGATAGCTGAAGGTTCGGCCGCCGACGTCCAGCTTCTCGACCACATAATCGTGGCCGATGACTTCGCGCTTGCCCTTGGAGCGGCCGATGATGCTGACATTCAGGTCGGCCGCCAGTTTCGACGCCGCTGCGTGCCAGTGCTCGTCCAGCGGGCGGTGGTAGCACAGGGTGATCATCGCGTCGCCGGCCAAGGTGGTCAGGAACTCCACCTGGAACAGCTTGTGGCTCAGGGGCGCACTGGCTTGCCAAGCAGCCTTGAGCTTGGGCATCAATTCATTGATGCGCAGGCTGGCAATCGGGAACTCGTCGATCAGGATCGGTGTGCGTTTGTCTTCTTGGGAAAACATCGCGTAGTGACGCTCACCGGCCTCGCGCCACAGGCGGAACTCGGCGCGCAGGCGAAAATTCTGCAGCGGCGAATCGAATACGGCCGGCTCCGGTGCATCGAACGGGGCCAGCAGGTCCCGCAGTCGCGTGACCTTTTCTTCGAGCTGAACGGCGTAGGCCTGGGAATCAAAAGTCATGCGTTGAACCAACCCAACTTGATCACGAACAGGACCGACAGGATCACCAGTGCCGGGTTCAGCTCACGGCCGCGACCGGACATCAGCTTGATGGCGGTCCAGGAAATGAAACCGAAGGCGATGCCATTGGCGATGGAATAGGTGAACGGCATGGCCAGCGCGGTGATTACCACCGGCGCGGCGACAGTGATGTCGTCCCAATCTACTTCGGCCAGGCCGGAAGTCATCAACACGGCGACGAACAGCAGCGCCGGTGCAGTGGCGAACGCCGGAACGCTGGAAGCCAGTGGCGAGAAGAACAGCGCCAACAGGAACAGGATCGCCACGACGACGGCGGTCAGGCCGGTACGGCCACCGGCGCTCACGCCAGCGGCGGATTCGATGTAGCTGGTGGTGGTCGAGGTGCCCAGCAGCGAACCGGCCATGGCCGCGGTGCTGTCGGCAATCAGGGCGCGGCCCATTTTCGGCATGTGACCGTCCTTGCGCATCAGGCCGGCGCGCTTGGCGACGCCGATCAAGGTGCCGGAGTTGTCGAACAGGTCGACGAACAGGAACGCAAAAATCACGCTGACCAGACCGATGTCCAGTGCGCCCTTGATGTCCAGTTGCAGGAAGGTCGGGGCCAGGGACGGCGGCATCGACATCACACCGCCGAATGGGGTGAAGCCCATGACGATGGAAACGATGGTCACCACCAGGATGCCGATCAGCACCGCACCGCGCACGGCGAGGGCTTCGAGGGCAACGATCAGGGCAAAACCGAGGGTGGCGAGGATCGGCGCCGGTTGCTTCAGGTCACCAAGGCCAACCATGGTCGCCGGGTTGCTGACCACGATACCGGCGTTGTGCAAGGCGATCAGCGCCAGGAACAGGCCGATACCGGCCGCAATCGCCGAACGCAGCGGCAGCGGGATGCTGTTGATGATCCATTCACGGATGCGGAAAATCGACAGCATGAAGAAGCACACCGCCGAGATGAACACCGCGCCCAGCGCCACCTGCCAGGTATGGCCCATGTGCAGGACTACGGTGTAGGTGAAGAAGGCATTGAGGCCCATGCCCGGTGCGAGGGCAATCGGGTAGTTGGCGATCAGGCCCATGATCGTGGAGCCGATGGCCGCGGCCAGGCAGGTGGCGACGAACACTGCGCCTTTGTCCATGCCGGTCTCGCCGAGGATGCTCGGGTTGACGAACAAAATGTAGGCCATGGCCAAAAAGGTCGTGACGCCCGCCAGAATCTCGGTCCGCACGTTGGTGTTATGTGCCTTGAGTTGAAACAGCCTTTCCAGCATGTCTGCTCCCCGTGGCGCGCCGGGCGCCGTGAATGTATCGACCTCAACAGCAAAGCACAGGCAGCAGAACGCGCCTGTAAATTAACGTGGGCCGGAAAAAGCCGCGCATCATACCAGCCGCGTGGGAATATGGCTGCTTATGGCGGTGATCGTCGTCGATGTTTTGCGACAAAGACAAGTGCGCCATACTGCGCGCTCGGTTTTTTGGGGAAAGGGTTACGCATGAAAAGGCGTCTGCTTAGCGTATTTGGCGTGTGGATGGTGTTGTTTCTCGGGCCTCAAGTGGCCATGGCGGCCTCGGCACCGCCGCTGACGCAATTGAAAGTGCTCAAGGTCGCGTCGCCGTCCTGTGGCGTCGAGAATATCGACGAAGGGCAAACCCAGACGCGTTGCGATCACAATGGCCCGAACATCACGGTGTACGTGCTGGAAGTGGGTTACGGGCGTGAGGCCCATGTCGCTCTCGACGGTTTTGAAATAAATGGCACCCGCACCCCGGTCTGCGCCTTCAAGAACGGCAATTTGACCAGTTGCACCCCGGGGGAGAAAACCGTCGGCTATTTGTATGCCCTCGACCTGGCGGGCAAGCAACAAGGCACGCTGACCTTCAGCAACACCTCGATCAATGCGCCGGGCAACACGATGTCGACGCAGCTTTACATCAAGTAACCACACACCCCTCGAACGAGGGGCAGGAAAGCTGACTACGCTTTAAGGATCATTCTGCGGAACGCTCCTGATGACCTTTAGAGCCTTGATTGCCCTTGCCGAGGGCACTGATGACCTGCAAACCGTGACCCTGATCGACGTACTGCGCCGCGCCCAGGTAGAAGTGGTGGTGGCCAGTATCGAAGGTCGGCGCATGCTTACCTGCGCCCGCGGCACGCGCCTGACGTCCGATGCGATGCTGGTGGACTTGCTCGCGCAACCGTTCGACCTGATCGCCCTGGCCGGGGGCGCCGTGGGCTCGCAGCACCTGGCCACACATCAACCCTTGCAACAACTGATCAAGGATCAAGCCGCCGCCGGTCGCCTGTTCGCTGGCATCGCCGAAGCACCCGCCGTAGCGCTACAGGCCTTTGGTGTTTTGCGGCAACGGCGCATGACCTGCTTGCCATCGGCCAGTCATCAATTGTCGGGCTGCACCTTTGTCGACCAACCGGTGGTCGTCGATGGCAATTGCATCACGGCCCAAGGCTCTGGCGCCGCATTGGCATTTGCCCTGGCCCTGGTGGAGCAGCTTTGCGGTAAGGCCGCCCGTTCCACGGTAGCGGGGGAGTTGTTGGTGTAGCCTGCCTCAGGCTTTCACTCCGTCCTTCTCTTCATCTTTGGCCACGTGCATCCGGTCACGGCTGGCGAGGGTCGGGAACAGTTTGATCCACGCCCCGGTCACCACCAGCGTGCCGATCCCGCCCATGACCACGGCCGGCACGGTGCCAAACCAATGGGCGGTCAGACCTGATTCGAATTCGCCCAACTGGTTCGAAGCGCCGATGAACAGACCGTTGACAGCGCTGACCCGGCCGCGCATTTCGTCTGGGGTTTCCAGTTGTACGAATGAAGCGCGGATCACCATGCTGATCATGTCCGCCGCGCCCAACACCACCAACACCGCCAGCGAGAACCAGAACGAAGTGGACAGGCCGAAGGCGATGGTCGCCACGCCAAAGATGCCTACGGCCGTGAACATCACGCGCCCGACGTTGCGTTCCACGGCAAAGCGCGCCAGGAACAGTGACATCAGCAATGCGCCCACGGCCGGGGCCGAGCGCAACAGGCCCAGCCCCCACGGGCCGGTCAGCAGGATGTCCTTGGCGAACACGGGCAGCAACGCCGTCGCGCCACCGAGCAGGACGGCGAACAGGTCAAGGGAGATCGCCCCGAGGATATCCGGACGACTACGGATGAAGCGAATGCCCGCCAGTAGCGAATCCAGCGTGGCTTTGCCCTTGTTCAGCGGTGTTTGCCGGGCCGGCAGGTTGAGCATCAGCGAACAGGCGATGACGTACAGCAGCACGGTCGGGCCGTACACCCAGACGCTGCCGAAGGCGTAGAGCAAGCCGCCAAGGGCCGGGGCGACGATGGTGGCCGATTGCTGGGCCGATTGCGCGGCGGCCACTGCGCGGGGAAACAGTGCGCTGGGCACGATGCTGGGCAGCAGGGCCTGGGTAGTCGGCATCTCAAACGAGCGTGCGGCGCCAAGCAGGAAGGCCAGGATGAAGATCATCTCCCGGGTGACATGGTCGGTAGCGCTGCCGATGGCCAGGGACAGGGCGATCAATGCCTGCAAGGACTGGCAGATCGCCGCGACCTTGCGCCGATCATAGCGGTCGGCGACATGCCCGGTGTGCAGCATGAACAGCACACGCGGGGCGAACTCGACCAGGCCGACCAGACCCAGGTCGAGCACGTTGCCGGTCAATTGGTAAAGGTTCCAGCCGATGGCCACGGTGAGCATCTGAAAGCCGCTGGCCGTAAACACCCGGGCCAGCCAGAACGCAAGGAAAGGACGGTGGTGACGTAACAGCAAGGGCGCTTGGCTGGGCATCTGCGGGCAAATCTGGGGGTAGGGGAACGGCGAGGTTATCACCAACCTGTAACGGGAAGTTGCCATGACAAAAAATTTAGTTAGCCAGACATCGATTTTCCTGTGGGAGCGGGCTTGCTCGCGAAGGGGGCATTATCAACAACATCAATGTTGACTGACACTCAGCCTTCGCGAGCAAGCCCGCTCCCACAGGAAATGTATTTCAGGTCGTGACCAAGGCCGTGAGGCAACTTGTCACGCGGCAAAAGACCACGCGGGTTATCCCCGAAATTGGGACTACTCTTTCAACGTTGATTGATCCAGATCAAAACCCACAAAAGGAATTGGTCCGGCGGCCGCAAGGCCAGACTCCCTGCGTTGTGAGGCGTGCAAAAAAAAGAACAAACAGGATTCGCCACACTCCATATCCGTGGGGGCCGTGGGTGCAGGCTTCCAGCCAGCAGCCGTATTACCTGACAGAGGAAGACTTATGTTCGGTTTAGAGGCACTTGATCTCGCCCGAATCCAGTTCGCGTTCACCATCTCGTTCCACATCCTGTTTCCGGCCATCACCATCGGCCTGGCGAGCTACTTGGCTGTGCTCGAAGGCCTGTGGCTGAAAACCCACAACGACACCTACCGTGACCTCTACCATTTCTGGTCGAAAATCTTTGCCGTCAACTTCGGCATGGGCGTGGTTTCTGGCCTGGTGATGGCCTATCAATTCGGCACCAACTGGAGCCGCTTCTCGGACTTCGCCGGCGCCGTGACGGGACCACTGCTGACCTATGAAGTGCTCACGGCCTTCTTCCTCGAAGCCGGGTTTCTCGGCGTCATGCTGTTTGGCTGGAACAAGGTCGGGCGGGGCCTGCACTTCTTCGCCACCGTGATGGTGGCCATCGGTACGCTGATCTCGACCTTCTGGATTCTTGCCTCCAACAGCTGGATGCAAACCCCGCAAGGCTTCGAAATCATCAACGGCCAGGTCATCCCCACCGACTGGCTGGCGATCATCTTCAACCCGTCGTTCCCCTATCGCCTGATGCACATGGCCACGGCAGCGTTCGTCGCCACGGCCTTCTTTGTCGGCTCCTCCGCGGCCTGGCATCTGCTACGCGGCAAGGACAATCCGGCGATCCGCAAAATGCTCTCGATGGCCATGTGGATGGCCTTGATCGTCGCGCCGATCCAGGCGGTCATCGGTGACTTCCACGGCTTGAACACCCTCGAGCACCAGCCCGCAAAAATAGCAGCGATCGAAGGTCACTGGGAGAACGTCGGCAACGAAGCGACGCCGCTGATCCTGTTCGGCTGGCCGGACATGAAGGAAGAAAAAACCAAATTTGCCGTCGAGATCCCCTACCTCGGCAGCCTGATCCTCACGCATTCGCTGGACAAACAGGTGCCGGCGCTCAAGGAGTTCCCGCCCGAAGACCGGCCGAATTCAACCATTGTGTTCTGGTCGTTCCGGGTCATGGTCGGCTTGGGCTTCCTGATGATCTTCACCGGTTTGTGGAGCTTGTGGTTGCGCAAGCGCGACACCCTCTACACCTCGCGGCCGTTCCTCTACCTGGCGTTGTGGATGGGGCCGTCCGGGCTGATCGCGATCCTCGCCGGCTGGTTCACCACCGAAATCGGCCGTCAGCCGTGGGTGGTCTACGGCTTGATGCGCACGGCGGACGCGTCCTCCAACCACAGCTTCATGCAGATGAGCATCACCCTGATCCTGTTTGTCGTGGTGTATTTCGCGCTGTTTGGCGCAGGTCTGGGCTACATGATGCGCCTGGTGCGCAAGGGACCGGAGATTGACGAAGGCAAGGAAACGAACGACGGTGGCCCCGGCCAGAAACGCACACCGGCCCGTCCGCTGTCGGCTGCCGACGACGATCACGCCGATGCCGGCCACAGCCTGACCAAGGAGATTTGAATCATGGGTATTGATCTTCCGCTGATCTGGGCCGTGATCATCATCTTCGGCATCATGATGTACGTGGTCATGGATGGCTTCGACCTGGGCATCGGCATTCTCTTCCCGTTCATACCGGGCAAGACCGATCGCGATGTGATGATGAACACCGTCGCTCCCGTGTGGGACGGTAATGAAACCTGGCTGGTGTTGGGCGGTGCGGCGTTGTTTGGCGCGTTTCCGCTGGCCTACTCGGTGGTGCTCTCAGCGTTGTACCTGCCGCTGATCCTGATGCTGATCGGGTTGATTTTCCGCGGCGTGGCCTTCGAGTTCCGTTTCAAGGCCAAGGACAACAAACGCCACCTGTGGGACAAGGCGTTCATCGGTGGTTCGGTCACAGCGACGTTCTTCCAGGGCGTGGCGCTCGGCGCGTTCATTGATGGGCTGCCCGTGGTCAACCGGCAGTTCGCCGGTGGCTCACTGGACTGGCTCACACCGTTCACGATGTTCTGCGGGGCGGCGCTGGTGGTGGCCTATGCGTTGCTCGGTTGCACCTGGCTGATCATGAAGACCGAAGGCAAGTTACAGGAACAGATGCATGACTTGGCGCGGCCCTTGGCCTTCGTGTTGCTGGCGGTGATCGGCGTTGTCAGCATCTGGACCCCGCTGGCCCACGCCGAAATCGCCGCGCGCTGGTTCACCATGCCAAACCTGTTCTGGTTCATGCCGGTGCCGATCCTGGTGCTGGTGACGATGTACGGCTTGATCCGCGCCGTGGCCCGCAACGCGCACTACACGCCGTTCCTGCTGACCCTGGTGCTGATCTTCCTCGGCTATAGCGGCCTGGGGATCAGCCTGTGGCCGAACATCATCCCGCCGTCGGTCTCGATCTGGGATGCCGCTGCGCCGCCGCAAAGCCAGGGCTTCATGCTGGTGGGCACGCTGTTCATCATCCCGTTCATCCTGGGCTACACCTTCTGGAGCTACTACGTGTTCCGCGGCAAGGTCACCCACGAGGACGGCTACCACTAGCCCTGCACACCACCAACCTTTGTGGGCGCGAGCCTGCTCGCGATGGCGTCCTCACAGACGCCATCCACCCTAATCGGAGTAATGAGCCATGCCTGGCAAACATTCCTTGCACGACATCGTACAAGCCGAAAAAAAGCCACTCTGGCAACGGCTCGGCTGGCTGGCCCTGATCTGGGTCGGCAGTGTGGGTGCCTTGTTCATCGCCGCCAGCCTGATGCGTTTGTTCATGAACGCGGCAGGCCTGACCACGCACTGACATCTCTCCCGTAGCCTCAAGGCACGGATCGATGACCCTCCAACCGGAGGGTTTTTTTGCCCGTTACTTGCGCGCCTTGAGGATCACGAATTTCGCATTGGCCGCCACTTGTTCGACACCGCGGAACAAGCGCGCCAGCTTGCTGTGATAACCCAGGTGACGATTACCGACGATGTACAACGCGCCGCCCACGACTAGCGCTTCGCGCGCCTGCTGGAACATTCGCCAGGCCAGGAAGTCGCCCACTACCTGTTGCTGGTGAAACGGCGGGTTGCACAACACCACGTCCAGCGACTGCGGTTCCTGGCCGGCCAGGCCGTCGCCAGCGCGCACGATCACGTCCCGTTCACCCAGCGCAGCACGCCAGTTTTCGGCAGCCGATTGCACTGCCATGAACGATTCGTCCACCAGTGTGTAGTGGGCGTCGGGGTTTTGCAGAGCGCTGGCGATGGCCAGGACGCCGTTGCCGCAACCGAGATCGGCGACCCGTGCCGAGCCGAGATGCTTGGGCAGGTGCGGCAAAAACGCTCGCGTGCCGATGTCCAGTCCTTCGCGGCAAAACACGTTGGCGTGGTTGAGCAGTTCGATGGAGGGCTCGTCGAGGGTGTAACGCGTGGGGTAGGGCGACACCCCTGGGGTTTTTTCCTGAGCCGTGGCGATCAATAGCCGCGCCTTTTTCACCGCAAGCGAAGCCTGCACCGGGCCGATGTAACGCTCGAGCAGATCCCCTGCTGCCCGTGGCAGATGCTTGATCATGGCCGCGGCAATCACCTGCGCGCCGGGCGCCATCTGGCCTTGCAGGCGGATCAGTTGTTCTTCCAGCAGGGCCAGGGTTTTCGGAACTCGGATCAGCACACAGTCGAACGGCCCGGTTGGGGTATCGCTGGCGGGAATGCCCGGCACCGCGTCAAACGCCAGGCCGTTGCGCACCAGATTCTTTTCCAGGCCCTGAAAGGCCAGGAACGAATCGCCGCTGCTGACCACCCGCACCTTGCCCGCCAGACTGGCGGCCAATGCACCGAAACTGTCGTTGAGCACCAATACCCGCGTGTCGGCCGTCGGTTGCTGCTCGGCAAGATGGTTGAGCAGGTATTCATCGGCCGCATCGAACGCTTGCAGCGGTTCGTTCTGCTGTTCGGGCTGGCGGATCAGGTCGAGGTGGGCGAAGGGTGTTTCGAGCAAAGGCATGGGGCGGGGCTCTGGGTAATCAACGTATGTCCCGCAGCCCGAAGGCGTCAAAGCGGGCGGAGCCGTCCGAGTGTACTGCGTCGTGAATTTTTCCACGCCATCACTCAAGAAGGACCGCAAATGGTACGTTTTTTTCACCTGGATTACCCGCAGCTTTTCCCCGCGTCGAGGACTTTCAGATGGCTCCGGAGCGGGCGGCGGCGATGACGGCGGACATCTTGTTGTTGACGCCGAGTTTCTCGATGGCCTTGTGCACATGAAAATTGACGGTGCGCTCACTCAAATTGAGGATCCTGGAAATCTCATACGCTGTCTTGCCATCGGCCGACAGTTTCAGCACTTCAAGTTCCCGCCTCGACAAGGGTGGGGGCTGGGGGCGCGGTATTTTTTTCGGTTGCATCGCGAGCGCCAGCGCATGCAGATGCCGGCTGATGAACAGCGAGAACCCCAGGTTTTCATACAGCTCATAGGCAGAAATCGGGCAGTGACTTCTGGCCAGGCTGAGAATGCTGTACAGACCGCTTTCCTCATCATGGAACGATTGCGACCAGCCATGCGCCAGGCCTTGCTGCTCCAGTTGTTGCCACAGCCAAGGGGTTTTGGAGAACAGTTCCTGGCTCCAGACCACGGGAAGCATTGAGTGATTGCAATGGGCTATTACCGGATCTATCTCCCGCGCTTTACTCTGTCCATATTGCGTGTTCCAGTCGTGCGGATAGTTGTTCAGGCTGACCGGGCTGCATTCATTGCGATTGCTGCTTGAAATGGTCGAAAAGGCGCAGAATTTATAGCCAAGATTCCTGACGAAATTCAGGGATATACGATAGGCAATATTAATGTCTTGTGTGTGAGACAGTAATTGAAGCTGAGACTCTTTCCAGATTTCCATTCGCAGTAACTCCAGCGGCATGTCCTTGTGGTGCGTTTAATGGATCCGAGATCCGGCACGTGACGAAGTGTAGGACAGATCAATGGATTGTAGTTCGACGATTTTGATATTTAACTTTGATAAAAAGTGCAGGTAAGGTTCTTAAGCAATACCATTCTATTAAATGCCATGCGCCATTTTATAAACTTTGGTATTCCTCGCATCGAATAATCAATAACTTGCGGAGCGAATATCACTACAAACTGTCGGTGGTTACGCTGTCGTCTTTGCGGGACACTGGGGCATCATTCGAGGGGAGCCTTCCATGTCCGTCAGTGAAGAAAAATGTACCCGCCAAACCCTGCTCGACGTTCAACCGTTGACCCCGAACCTGTTTACCTTGCGTGCGACGCGCGATGCAGGGTTTCGGTTTCGAGCGGGGCAATTTGCCCGGTTGGGTGTCACCAAGGCGGATGGCAGCACAGTCTGGCGCGCGTATTCCATGGTCTCGTCGCCCTTCGACGAGTTCCTCGAGTTCTTCTCCATTGTCGTGCCGGGCGGGGAATTCACCAGTGAACTGAGCCGCCTGGGCGTCGGCGATACGTTGCTGGTCGATCGCCAGGCCTTCGGTTACCTGACGCCGGACCGTTTTGTTGACGGCCGCGATCTCTGGCTATTGTCCACTGGCACGGGCGTGGCACCGTTTCTGTCGATACTCCAGGACTTCGAAGTCTGGGAGCGCTTTGAACGGATCATTCTGGTCTACAGCGTGCGAGAAGTCCGGGAACTGGCGTATCAGGAGTTGATTGCCGGACTGGCGCAACGTGACTACCTGGCCGAGAACGGACACAAGCTGCAATTCATTGCCACGGTCACGCGCGAGGAGCATCCGGGCACGTTGAACGGGCGGATCACCACGCTGATTGAAAACGGCAAACTGGAGCGCGCTGCGGGCGTAGCGCTGACCGCCGAGCATTCGCGGGTCATGCTGTGCGGCAATCCGCAGATGATCGACGACACACGCAAGCTGCTGAAACAGCGTGACATGCACCTGAGCCTTAGCCGACGACCCGGCCAGGTGGCGGTGGAAAATTTCTGGTAAAAAAACGGCGCCTCAAAGGCGCCGTTTTTGTGATGGTGCAGTCAAGGCCGGTTGTTCTGCGCCTTGAGTAAATCGCGGATTTCGCCCAGCAATTCTTCTTCCTTGGTTGGAACCGGCGGCAGGCTCGGGGCCACAGATTCCTCGCGCTTCAAGCGGTTGATGGCCTTGACGCCCATGAAGATCGCAAACGCGACGATGATGAAGTCGATGATGGTCTGGATGAATTTTCCATAGGCCAGGACTACCGCTGGGGTGGCGCCGTCCGCGGCCTTTAGCGTGATGGCCAGATCGCTGAAGTCCACTCCGCCGATCAGCATCCCGATGGGCGGCATGATCAGGTCACCGACAAACGACGTGACAATCTTGCCGAAAGCCGCACCGATGATGATGCCGACAGCCATGTCGACCACGTTGCCTTTGACCGCGAAGGCCTTGAACTCATTAAGCACGCCCATAGGTTATTTCCTTGTTACAGATGAGGTTGATGAACGCAGTGTAAATCAGCAATTCGCATTCTGCTTGAATCACCGGCCTGCTGAGCCTGCCTGCAATCGACCCGAGGGGGGGTGAAAAATTTACCGATGCACCTCGATGGCGGTGTGACGAGGTTGTGGGCAGCGGTGCTTATAGGGGGGCGCTGTTCAAAAGAAGATTTGCTTTGCATAAGTGGATCAAAGGTGAGGTTTTATAGGTGTGTCGGAGCAGATTGAGTTAGCCAGATAGCCGGTAATCAATCAGTAAGATTGGAAACGGATTGCAGGTCCGGTTTGGGGTTGTGTTGGGAGAGTGTGCTTTTGAGAAGTGTGAAGTTTTGTGAAGGTGTGCAGAAAGACTATAAATAACAGATTTTGTACAGGATTTATGATGCTGGTAGTACGCAACTCCAGCGTTTATTGGAAAAGCTCCTGAGAAAAACTTGTACAAAGTTTTATCGGGTGTTCCAGTTGTAATAAGACTGAAGTTAGCCCGCCGGATTGAAAGCCAGAAAGAATTACACAATATCTGCCCACACTCTTGCGTCTCGGCTGAGCTATCATCGCGTTTTTTTCCGGGAGTTCCGATGGCCAAGGCCAAGCGCATGTACGGCTGCACCGAGTGCGGCTCAACCTTTCCCAAATGGGCCGGCCAGTGCGGTGAGTGCGGCGCCTGGAACACGCTCACCGAAACCATGGTGGAAAGCGGCGGCGCAGCAGCGCCGACCGGGCGCACCGGCTGGGCCGGCCAGCAGGCGCAGATCAAGACCCTGGCCGAAGTCAGCGTCGAAGAGATCCCTCGCTTCTCTACCGCGTCCAGCGAGCTCGACCGGGTTCTGGGTGGCGGCCTGGTGGACGGCTCGGTGGTGCTGATCGGCGGCGACCCCGGCATCGGCAAGTCGACCATTTTGTTGCAAACCTTGTGCAACCTCGCCAAGAGCATGCCGGCGTTATACGTCACCGGCGAGGAATCCCAGCAGCAAGTGGCCATGCGTGCACGGCGTTTGGGCCTGCCCCAGGACCAACTGCGGGTGATGACCGAAACCTGCATCGAAACCATCATCGCCACGGCACGTCAGGAAAAGCCCAAGGTGATGGTGATCGACTCGATCCAGACGATTTTTACCGAGCAATTGCAATCGGCGCCTGGCGGTGTGTCTCAGGTGCGCGAAAGCGCGGCGTTGCTGGTGCGTTATGCCAAACAGAGCGGCACCGCGATTTTCCTGGTGGGCCACGTCACCAAGGAAGGCGCATTGGCGGGCCCGCGTGTTTTGGAACATATGGTCGACACGGTGCTGTATTTCGAAGGTGAGTCCGATGGACGCCTGCGGCTGCTGCGGGCGGTAAAAAACCGTTTCGGTGCGGTCAACGAACTGGGCGTGTTCGGCATGACCGACAAGGGCCTGAAAGAAGTCTCCAACCCCTCGGCGATTTTTCTGACCCGTGCCCAGGAAGAAGTCCCGGGCAGCGTGGTGATGGCCACGTGGGAAGGCACCCGGCCGATGCTGGTGGAAGTTCAGGCGCTGGTGGACGACAGTCACCTGGCCAACCCGCGCCGAGTCACGCTGGGGCTGGATCAAAACCGCCTGGCGATGCTGCTGGCGGTGCTGCACCGTCATGGTGGCATTCCAACCCACGATCAGGACGTGTTTCTCAATGTGGTCGGCGGGGTCAAAGTGCTGGAAACGGCGTCCGACCTGGCGTTGATGGCGGCGGTGATGTCCAGTTTGCGCAACCGGCCGTTGCCCCACGACTTGCTGGTGTTCGGTGAAGTCGGGCTTTCCGGCGAGGTACGTCCGGTGCCGAGTGGTCAGGAGCGCTTGAAGGAAGCTGCCAAGCACGGCTTCAAACGGGCCATCGTGCCCAAGGGCAATGCGCCGAAGGAGGCGCCGGCCGGGTTGCAAATCATTGCTGTCACCCGACTGGAGCAGGCGCTGGATGCGTTGTTCGAATAACTGACGGACAAAACACAAGCCCTGTGGGAGTGAGCCTGCTCGCGATTTCGGTGTGTCAGCGAGCAACAATGTTGACTGTCAGATTGCAATCGCGAGCAGGCTCGCTCCTACAGGAGGATTGGGGGGCGGCTAGTTTTCGATCAGCGCACCCAGTTCTCGTTCAAGCTCGGCCTCATCAGCCAGGTTGAGCTCGATCAAGCGCCTCAGCCGTTCAATGGATTCCAGGCTGATATGCCGGCAGACAAACCCGAGCTGGCCATGGTCGTCGTGAGCCAGTTGCACATCCAGGGTGATCTCAGCGTCTTCACTCAGGTGGATAACGACCAGAAAATCCACCTGCGGATTACCCAGCCACGGCTCGGGGCGCTCGATCAGCAAGCCCTTGAGCGACAGATCAATCAACTTCACCGGCCAGGCGTGTTCACCCTGACTCAGCTCGGTGCGGGCATCGAACGCAATACGTTTGAAGCGACGACGGTCTGCAGGGTGCTCGCTCATGGCGCGATCCTCGAAAATGTACGCTGACTATAGACCCGCCTGATCGAAGGCTGCCACCGTGTGCAGGTGTCTAGACCAATGTCGGGGTATGGCCTTTGCCGTCAGGAGCGCTAAACTCAGGTGGCTGTCTTTCTTGTCCACTCTGGCTGGAATATCAAAATGAAAAATAATAATAGCCCGCTACGCCATCTGCCCTGGCTGGTGCTGGCAATCGTCGGGGCGTGCGCCTTGGGTGTCGTGGCATTGCGCCGGGGCGAGGCAATCAATGCCTTATGGATTGTGGTCGCTGCCGTGGCCATTTATCTGGTTGCCTACCGCTACTACAGTCTGTTCATCGCCAACAACGTCATGCAACTCGATGCACGCCGGGCCACGCCTGCCGTGATCAACAATGACGGGCTGGACTACGTACCCACCAACAAACACATTCTTTTTGGTCACCACTTCGCGGCAATTGCCGGTGCAGGTCCGCTGGTCGGCCCGGTGCTGGCCGCGCAGATGGGCTACTTGCCCGGCACGCTGTGGCTGATTGCCGGCGTGGTGCTGGCCGGTGCCGTTCAGGATTTCATGGTCCTGTTCATGTCCACCCGCCGCAACGGTCGTTCCCTGGGCGACATGGTTCGCGAAGAGATGGGCCGTATCCCCGGCACCATCGCGCTGTTCGGCTGCTTCCTGATCATGATCATCATCCTCGCGGTGCTGGCGCTGATCGTAGTGAAAGCGCTGGCCGAGAGCCCGTGGGGCATTTTCACGGTGATGGCAACCATCCCGATCGCGATGTTCATGGGCATCTACATGCGCTACATCCGCCCGGGTCGCATTGGCGAAATTTCGGTGATCGGCGTGATCCTGCTGCTCGGTTCGATCTGGCTCGGCGGGCAGATTGCCGCGGACCCGGTATGGGCCAAGGCGTTCAGCTTCACCGGTATCCAGATCACCTGGATGCTGATCGGCTACGGTTTTGTCGCGGCGGTGTTGCCGGTGTGGCTGATTCTGGCGCCACGTGACTACCTCTCCACGTTCCTGAAAATCGGCACCATCGTCGCGCTGGCAATCGGCATTCTGGTGACCATGCCCGAGCTGAAAATGCCGGCGCTGACCCAGTTCATCGACGGCACTGGCCCGGTGTGGAAGGGCGGTCTGTTCCCGTTCCTGTTCATCACCATCGCCTGTGGCGCGGTCTCCGGTTTCCACGCGCTGATCGCTTCCGGGACCACGCCGAAGCTGCTGGATAATGAAACCAATGCGCGCTACATCGGTTACGGCGGCATGCTGATGGAGTCGTTCGTGGCGATCATGGCCATGGTCGCCGCGTCGGTGATTGAGCCGGGCGTGTACTTTGCCATGAACAGCCCGGCTGCCGTGGTCGGCGGCGACGTGGTAGCGGTGGCGACCGCAGTCAGCAACTGGGGCTTTGCCATCACGCCGGAAGCGCTGCAAGCAGTGGCCCACGATATCGGTGAAACCACCATCCTGGCCCGTGCCGGCGGTGCGCCGACGCTCGCGGTCGGTATCGCGCAGATTCTGCACAGTGTGTTGCCGGGCGAGAACACCATGGCGTTCTGGTACCACTTCGCGATCCTGTTTGAAGCGCTGTTCATCCTGACGGCGGTGGATGCCGGGACTCGTGCCGGGCGTTTCATGCTTCAGGATTTGCTCGGTTCGTTCGTGCCGGCCCTGCGCCGCACTGAGTCCTGGACCGCCAACCTGATCGCCACCGCCGGTTGCGTGGCCATGTGGGGCTGGTTGTTGTACCAGGGCGTGATCGACCCACTGGGCGGCATCAATACCTTGTGGCCGCTGTTCGGTATCTCCAACCAGATGCTGGCCGGTATCGCGCTGATGCTGGCAACGGTTGTGCTGATCAAAATGAAGCGCCAGCGTTACATCTGGGTCACCATGCTGCCAGCGGTCTGGCTGCTGATCTGCACCGTGACCGCAGGCTTCATCAAGCTGTTCGACGCCAACCCGGCGATCGGCTTCCTGTCGCTGGCGAAGAAATACAGCGACGCGCTGGCCAATGGTCAGCTCCTTGCCCCGGCCAAGGACATCACGCAGATGCAGCACGTGATCTTCAACGCCTACACCAACGCAACACTGACGGCGCTGTTCCTGTTTGTGGTCTTCAGTATCCTTTTCTACGCACTCAAGGTCGGCATTGCCTCTTGGGGTACAAAAGAGCGTACGGATAAAGAAGCGCCATTCCAGGCATTGCCGGAAGCGTGATGGAGGATTTGCATCATGTTCAATGACCTGAGTCGCCTCGGTAAATACCTCGGTCAGGCCGCACGCCTGATGGTCGGCATGCCCGACTACGACAACTACGTCGAGCACATGCAGACCAAGCACCCGGACAAACCGGTGATGAGCTACGAGATGTTCTTTAGGGAGCGTCAGGAAGCCCGTTACGGTGGCAAGGGTGGGCCCAAGTGCTGTTGAAACACAGCACTTAGGCCGCACATTCTCCCTGTAGGAGCCGGCTTGCCGGCGAAGGCGATCTTCGGGACGCCCTCGCCGGCAAGCCGGCTCCTACAGTTTTTTCTGCGCCCAGGAGACCTTATTTTGTCAGCCCCCATACCTGTCACGATCCTCAGCGGCTTTCTCGGCGCCGGCAAGACCACCCTGTTGCGCCACCTGCTCAAAGCCGAGCACGGCCTGAAAATCGCCGTGATCGAGAACGAATTCAGCGACGCCGGTATCGACACCCAGTTGTTGGGCGACGAACCGGTGCAAGTGATGACGCTGTCCAACGGCTGCGTCTGCTGCACGATTCACACCGACCTGACCAAAGCGCTTTATCTGCTGCTCGAACGCCTGGACAGCGGCGACATTGCTTTCGACCGCCTGGTGATCGAATGCACAGGCCTCGCCGACCCGGCACCGGTTGCGCAGACCTTTTTCATCGATGAACAATTGCGCGAGCGCTACATCCTCGACGGCATCATTACCCTGGTGGACGCGGCCCATGCCGACCTGCACCTGACCCAGACCATCGCCCAGGCGCAAATCGGTTTCGCCGATCGCTTGTTGGTGAGTAAGCGCGATTTGGTGGACGAGCCGACATTTAGCGCGTTGAGTGAGCGCCTGACCCGCATCAACCGACGTGCGCCGATTCGTATCGTCGACCATGGCCAGATCGACTTGGCCGAACTGCTCGATGTGCGCGGCTTCAACCTCAACGCTGATCTCGGTGGCGGCGTGAGTTTGCGCCCGGTGAGCCAAGCGCCCTCCATCGACCGCATTTCCAGCCTGGTGCTGCGCACCGAAAAACCGCTGAATATCGACAAGCTCAGCGAGTTCATGAACCAATTGCTGGAGGACCATGGCAAACAGTTGCTGCGCTACAAAGGCGTGCTGAACATCCAGGGCGAGCCGCGGCGCATGGTGTTCCAGGGCGTTTTGAAGCTCTACGGTTTCGACTGGGACACGCAGTGGGCCGATGATGAAACCCGCGAGAGTGTGATCGTGTTCATTGCCGATGAGTTGCCCGAGGAAAAGATTCGGGCAGGGTTCGAACGGGTTAGCGTCAGTTGAGCTACGACACCCGATGAAAGTTGAAACACCGATCGCCCGCTTGATGCGGGCGCTTTCTTGTTAGTGGATATTAATTTTTGTGGACAGTTGCTTTGCTTGAGGCGTTCCGCCTCCTCGTAATGTATGTGCTGATTATTCTGGTTGAATTTTTGTCTGCCTGAAAACCAGCCTGTTGTTGGGTGAAGATGATGTCTGGGCGATGTAGCTGTTTCGGAGTGTGTGAGCTGGATGCAACTTATTGGAATTACGCAGAAGGCTAAGTGAAGAGGTGGTTTACATTTGGTTTGATTTGCTCGGCAGCATGAATTTGTTTTGGGTGATAACTTTCAAAGGCGCCAATCAAGGCGACAAAATGTTATCAGGAGCAACATCATGCAAGAACAAATCATGGACCTGTCCGGTGAACTCGAAGCCGAATTCGAAGCATATGTAAGTGCTGGCGACGCCAATGCCGATGGCGGCGAAGCCCTGTGCACCAACATCTCCTGCGGGACTTTGCAGTGCACCGTTCTCGGCTGCGGTTGCTGATTTTCCTTTAATACAGGGCGAGCCTTTGGCTCGCCCTGTTTGCATGAGCGGTGAGCGATGTTGACGAACGTTTTGGGTGTTGCCGAGCGAGTAATAGTGAGTGCCACATCAGCACTTGGTCAGGAGCAATTACGCAAGACAATAGAGTGGCTGCATAAAGACGACAGGGCTGTTCTGCGTTATTTTGGCGTTGATCGCAAGACGTTACTTGAGCGGCTTGAATGTCATTCAATTAAAAAACATAAACTTGGTTCGCCGGTGATCGAACGACTTGAGCAGCAGGTAATCGAATTTCTGCAATTGCCTGTTGAACACGGTGGATATACAGAGGAAAGCTTCAGTGGTTTTGCCGGTCGTTGGCATGCTTACTTTAAATATTGCTTTGAAGTTAATCCGCAATACGCCTGTGTCAATCAGTGGGCCGATATTGAAAGCGTACTGCTCAGTGCCCATCCGTATCTAACGGCCAAGGTAAAATACCTATCGGAAAAGTCACTGGTCCACCAACTCAACAGCCAGATAGCAGAAGGCGCTGAGCTGGATCTGCAATCCTTTGATCGAGCGCTTGAAGGCGATGCACTGCATGCGTTTCTGACCCGTTATCCAGTTCTCACTCGCTTGCTGGTGACATTGATCGAAGACACGGTCGCTTACCTGTACAAGGTAATCGGGCATTTTGCGCGGGACATTGATCGTCTCCAATCAGCGTTTGCATTGTCCGGCAGGCGGATCGGTTCAATACGCCTGGGTTTGGGGGATGCGCACGGCCATGGTGAAACGGTCTGCTCTGTACAGGTCGGCGCCCAGTCGCTGGTGTACAAGCCACGAAGCAACCGCGAGGCACTGTTTTACGGCGTACTGCTTGAACAGCTGTATGCAAGCACCGCTAACCCGGGTTTTGCCGTTTACAGTCCGGTCATGGTGTCTGAAGACAACCATTGCTGGGTCGAACACCTCGAAAACCGGCCCTGTACAACGGCGGCCGAGCTGACGGTGTTTTTCCAACGCCTCGGAACCCAAGTGGCGTTGATCCATGCCTTGAACGGCATCGACTTTCACTACGAAAACATCATTGCCTGCGGCAGCAGCCCGGTGATGATCGATCTGGAATGCCTGTTCACCTCGGCCATGATCGATTTGCGTACACAATTGCCGCTCGGCGGTGCGTTGTTCAAGACCATCAAGCTCAATTCCGGATCGGTATTCTCCAGTGGCTTCGTGCCTTATTCCCCGGACTCGGACAATGACTGTAGTGGCTTGAGCCGGCAGCAGCAGTTCACGGCGAAAAAGAAACAACTGGTTCGTGAGCAGGGGTATTACCGCTTGAAGTCGATCGATTTCGACAGTCGGCCAGACATTCGGCACTTGCCCGTACTCGACGGCCAGACGCATTCGGTCATTGACCACCAAGACGCCTTTCTTCGCGGTTTCGAGCGCGGCTACGATGACGTCGAGAACCAACGGGAGACCGTTCTGTCGATGCTCGCCGAACACGCCGCCGGGTTAAAAACCCGGGTCCTGATCAAAAACACCCAGCGTTACGCCGACTTCGTTTCGATGATGGTCCATCCGCGGTTTACCCAATGTGCCATACACCATGAACTGCTGTTGGCGACGTTATGGTCGGACCTCAACGAGGGACTGATCGATCACGATATTCCCGGGTTTGAGATCGAAGATCTTAAGGACGCCAACATTCCGTGTTTCACCCTGGCGCTGTTGTCCGATCAACTGCTCAATGCCCAGGGCCAGCCTGTTGCCCGCCTGGCAATCGAAACGCCCTACGACAGTTGCCGGCACAAGCTGGAAAGCCTGTCGCCCGCCGACAAAGCCTTGCAGAAACACATACTGCAAATGTGCTTGTTCCCCGTAGCCCATGCAGCCTTGCCCCTCAATCGTGCGCATCATTTCAAGGCCGTGCCGCCTTTGAGCGAGACACAATGCCTGGAAGGCGCCATGCGCATTGCCAGGGTGATTGAGCGCACGCGCATAGATGGCGCGGCGGGGGATGTTGGCTGGACCTTCATGGACACTCACCCTATAACCCGGCGCCACTTCATTTCGCCCATGAACAACGGGTTGTACGAAGGCATGGGTGGCCTGGCGATTTTTTACCTGAGCCTGTTTCGTTGCAGCAAAGCACCCCATTACCTGAAAGAAGCCGAACGGATTCTGTGCTCGATGGCCAGCTCCCAAGGGCATTTCTCAAGCGAGCAAAGTGTCAGTGCCTATTTCGGCCAGACGTCTTATCTGTACGTTCTGCTCAACCATCGGTTCATCTCTGGCCGTCAAACCTACCAGGCAACCATCGACGACCTGTTGCTCCAGCTCGCGGTGTATCCCAAGGACGGTGATGCGTTCGATTTCATCCACGGCTGGTGCGGTGCGGTGACGGTTCTGGTGAATCTCTATCAGCGTGAGCCACGCGAAACCTTGCGCGCCCTGATCGAATCGCTCTCGCTGGCCATCCAGTCAGCGCTGATCCTGGAAAACGGCACCTTGCTGCTCAAAACCACGGGCAAGCCGCTGTGGACGGGCTTCTCCCACGGTATTTCCGGCGTGCTTCATGCCTTGCAAAAAGTCTGGGAGGTGACCCGGGAAGGCCGGTTGGTCGAGTTGATCAGCCAGTGGTTGCACGCGGAAAACCGTCTGGTGGTCGACGGCTTCTGGCTGGACCTAAGGGAGAGCGCGACATCGACTCCCCCCATCAAGTGGTGTCATGGCGATGCCGGCGTTCTGCTTTGCAGGCTCGGATTGCTGCAGTCGATGGGACCGGTGCTGAACGTCGAGACCAGAACCGTGCTGGAGCAGGATCTGGAGCGTTGCGAACAGCACCTTTGGGCGCTGGGATTGGGTTGCGGTTTTGGCTTGTGCCATGGCGATTTCGGCAATTTGCTGTGCTTGCTCAAGCTGTATCGCGACACGGACAATGACACAGGGATCGCGCGCGTCAGGCAGGCGATGTCTCAGGTGGCGCACAACTTCTTCAATGAAGATTTCCTGGACCCGCGCAATGTCCCTGACCTGGGCATGATGCTCGGCATCACGGGTGTCGGCCAGGCATTGCTGCAGGGGATGGATGCGGGGTTGCCCGATGTGTTGACGCTGGCGTTTGCCAGTTCTTCCGACAGGCTTTGAGCGAGCCAAAAGATAGGCAAAAAAAACCGGCCATCTCTGGCCGGTTTTTCATGCCTGCGCTTCAGCGGGCTGATTAAGCGCCGTACACCGGCAGCTTCTTGCAGATTGCCTTGACCTTCTCACGAACGGCATCGATCACCGCTTCGTTATTCAGGTCAGCCAGGATGTCGCAGATCCAGCCGGCCAGTTCCTTGCACTCTGCTTCCTTGAAGCCGCGAGTGGTCACAGCCGGGGTGCCGAAGCGCAGGCCGGAGGTGACGAACGGGGAGCGTGGGTCGTTTGGCACGGAGTTCTTGTTCACGGTGATGAACGCTTTGCCCAGAGCGGCGTCGGCGTCTTTACCGGAGATGTCCTGCTTGATCAGCGATAGCAGGAACAGATGGTTTTCAGTACCGCCGGAAACCACGTCGAAACCGCGCTCGATGAACACGCCGGCCATGGCCTTGGCGTTTTTCACCACTTGTTGCTGGTAGGTCTTGAACTCAGGCTGCAGTGCTTCCTTGAAGCAGATCGCTTTAGCGGCAATCACGTGCTCCAGCGGGCCACCCTGGGCGCCCGGGAATACCGCGGAGTTCAGCTTCTTCTCGATGTCGGCGTTGGCGCGAGCCAGGATCAGGCCGCCACGTGGACCGCGCAGGGTCTTGTGAGTGGTGGTGGTCACGACGTCAGCGAAAGGCACCGGGTTCGGGTAGACGCCAGCGGCGACCAGACCGGCCACGTGGGCCATGTCGACGAACAGGTAGGCGCCAACCTTGTCGGCGATGGCGCGAAAGCGCGGGAAGTCGAGGATCTGCGAGTAGGCAGAGAAACCGGCCACGATCATTTTCGGCTTGTGCTCAACCGCCAGGCGCTCGACTTCGTCGTAGTCGATCAGGCCGTTGGCGTCGATGCCGTACTGGATGGCGTTGTACAGCTTGCCTGAGGACGAAACGCTGGCGCCGTGGGTCAGGTGACCACCGTGGGCCAGGCTCATGCCCAGGATGGTGTCGCCAGCCGACAGCAGGGCCAGGTAAACGGCACTGTTGGCTTGCGAACCGGCGTGTGGCTGAACGTTGGCGTAATCGGCGCCGAACAGTTCTTTGGCACGGTCGATGGCCAGTTGCTCGACGACGTCAACGTACTCGCAACCACCGTAGTAGCGCTTGCCCGGGTAGCCTTCGGCGTACTTGTTGGTCAGTACCGAGCCTTGAGCTTCCATCACCGCAGGGCTGGTGTAGTTTTCTGAAGCGATCAGCTCAATGTGCTCTTCCTGGCGCTGAGCTTCTTGCTCCATGGCGGCAAAGAGATCGGCGTCGTACTTGGCAATAGTCAAATCACGGCTGAACATGGCGGTCCTCAAGGATCGGGGGCGGAAAAGGGGGGCATTCTAACCCAACGGGTTTTAGATGGCATATGAAACGGCATCATGTCGCAGACAAGTGGGCTTCATGACCAGATATGCGGTGTCTGACAGGGCCTCTTCGCTGGCAAGCCAGCTGGACGCGTTTCAACTGTAGGAGCTGGCTTGCCAGCGAAGGGGCCGAATGCCACGCCACACGGTTTCAGTCGAACATGAACGGCGCATCATTGCATAACTGCTCTTCAAACTGCCCCGCGGGCATCGGCCGCCCGAACAGGTAACCCTGCACCTCATCGCAACCGTGCTCGCGCAGGAAGCCCAGTTGCTCCTGGGTTTCCACACCCTCGGCGATCACCGCCAGGTTGAGGCTGTGGGCCATGGCGATGATTGCCCGTGCAATCTGTGCATCCTGCTCACCCGACGGCAGGCCATCGACGAAGGTGCGGTCGATCTTCAGCACATCGATCGGGAACTGCTTGAGGTAGTTGAGCGATGAGTAACCGGTGCCGAAGTCGTCGACCGCAATGCTCAGGCCGAGGTTTTTCAGGCCGTCGAGGATCTGCATCGCTTCGCTGACTTCGCGCATCAGGATGCTTTCGGTCAGCTCCAGCTCCAGGCACGCCGGCGGCAAACCGGTTTCCTTGAGGATGGTGGCGATCCGCGTGCCGAGCTGGCCGTCGGAGAACTGCCGCGCCGAGATGTTCACCGACACCTTCGGCACCCGCACCCTGGCCTGATGCCAGGCCTTGAGTTGGCGGCAGGCTTCGCTGATCACCCAGTCGCCGACATCCACCACCAGCCCGAGCTCTTCGAGCACGGGAATGAAATCCCCAGGCGGCACCAGCCCGCGGCGCGGATGGCGCCAGCGCAGCAGGGCTTCGGCACCGGTCAGGCGCTTGCCGTCACCGCTGAACTGCGGCTGGTAATACAGCACGAATTCGTTCTGCTCCAGGGCATGGCGCAAGTCGCTTTCCAGCTCCAGGCGCTCCAGCGCACTGGCGTTCATGTCGGCCTGATAGAACTGGAAATTGTTCTTGCCACGCTCCTTGGCGTGGTACATCGCGGTGTCGGCGTTCTTCATCAGCTGGCTGAGTTCGTTGCCGTCCTGGGGGCTCAGGGCGATGCCGATACTGGCCGTGACGAAGAACTCGCGGCCTTCGAGCACGAACGGCTTCACCAGGCTGGCGAGGATCTGTTCGGCCACATGAATGGCCCGGTTCAGTGCGATTTCACGGTTGGCCCGCGGTTGCAGGAGCAAGGTGAATTCATCGCCGCCCATGCGCGCTACGGTGTCGTCATCGTCGACGCACCCGAGCAGGCGCGTGGCCATTTCCTTGAGCATGCGGTCGCCAGCGGCGTGGCCCAGGGAGTCGTTGATCGGCTTGAAACGGTCGAGGTCGAGGAACATCAGCACCACCCACGATTTTTGCCGTTCGGCCGATTGCAGCGCAGTGTGCAGGCGATCCTGGAACAGCGTGCGGTTGGGCAGGTGGGTCAGGGCGTCGTAGTAGGCGAGGCGGTGAATCCGTTGTTCACTGGCCTTGCGCTCGCTGATGTCACTGAAGAAACACACGTAGCTGGCCAGGTCGCCTTCATCGTCGAGCACCGCCGTGATCCCGACCCACGCCGGGTAGTGCTCACCGTTGCGGCGCTTGAGCCAGACTTCGCCTTCCCAAGTGCTGTTCTGGCCCAACTGCTTGAGCACATAACGCAGGTGGGCTTCCTGCTGGTCGTCGACGGTCAGCATGTTCGGCAACTGGTCGAGGACCTGTTCCACGGCATAGCCGCTGACCCGACTGAAGGCTTCGTTGGCCTGGACGATATAGCCCGCCGGGTCGGTGATCAGGATCGCCGACGTCGAGTGTTCGAATACCGTGGCGGCCATGCGCAAGTCTTTCTCGGCGCGGCGTTGCTGGCTGATGTCGCGGCCGACACCGAGCACACCTTCGAACGCACCGTGCTCGTCCCAGACCAGCACCAGGCGCAACTCGATCGGGATCTTGCGCCCGTCGGCCCGCAGGCAATCGAACAGGAACAGCTGGGTTGGCACCTGGCTGCGCAGCAATGCCAGTTGCTCCGGGTGATCCAGCGCTTTGCTGACCCGGTCCATCAGTTGATAGATGCCGGTCAGTTGTTGCGGGTTGGCGATGATCGATTGCCAGCCGTTCTGAAAAATCCACTCGGCGTCGTAGCCGAGCACCGCTTGTACCGAGGGGCTGACGTAATTGAGGGACAAGCGGCTGTCGGTCGAGAAGATCACGTCGCTGATGCTTTCGGCGAGCATGCGGTAGCGCTGTTCGCTGTCACGCAGCGACTCGCTCGCTTCGATCTGGTCGGTGATGTCCTTGGCCACGCCGATGATCCGCGTGACTTGCTCATCCTTGTCTCGCGCCAATGCCTGTTCGCGAATTTCGAAGCGTCGCCATTCGCCGTCGCGATGACGGAAGCGCAACTGGCACTGCATCAATTGACGATAACCGGCCTGGCGCTGAATCTGCCGGGAGCGATGGTAATAGTCGGCGTCTTCGGGGTGCAGGAGGATTTCCCAGAAATACTCGCCCATCTGCTGCAGTTCGGTGCGGTTGTAGCCCAGGGTCTGGCCCAGGTGGTGGTTACTGAAGATCATGCGCTGGCTGATCACATCCTGCACATACAGGTGATCCGGCACCGTGCGCACCACGTCCGACCAGAATCCTTCGCGTTCCTGCAGCGACAGTTCGATGAGCTTGCGACTGGTGATGTCGGTGATGCTCAGGATCACTGCTTTATAGTCGTCGCGGGTTTGCGGCAGGCGCAGCACCAGCCACAGGTGCTGGTCGCGACCGCTGGCGTCTTCCAGCTTGATTTCCAGTTCAAGTTGTTGCTGCTGGTTGAGCACCGCCTCCAGCAGCTGATTGCCGATGGCGGTGCCATCTTGCGGCTGGCCGTCGATCAGCACTTGCCAGGCTTTGTCGGCGTGATCGACGTTGAGCAGTTGCAGCGCAACCTGGTTGACCTCGGTGATACGCAACTCCCTAAGCAGTGGCCGGCGTTGTTCCGGGATCGTCAGCCACGCTTGCAGTTGTCCGCTGTCGTATATCTGCGCCTTGTCGAAAAAGCCCTTGAGCCCGGACATGTCGAGCACACACAAGGCCACGCCGGTGCCTTCGAAAATGTCTTGGTAACGCCGACGCCCTTCATTCAATTGGCGCTGGCGCCGGCGCATGTTCAGCAAAGCGATGAACGGCAACATGGAGAACGCCAGGCCCAGCAGGCATTTGCCGATGAACGCTGGCAGCAGTTCTTCCAGCACGCGCTGGCGGTCGAACAGGCCGCGCAGTTGCCAGTCGCTGCTGCTCAGTGGAACGGTCAGCACGCTGTTGGCGACATCGTCCTCGGTCAGCGTGCCCGGATTGACCGACGGCAGGGCTTCATCGCGGCTGATGATCTGATGGTTGATGCGGTTTTCCACCAGCCATAAAGGACGGTCGCCGGCTTCGCTTTGCTTGGTCAAGGAGGAAAAAAAGGTCGGCGTCAGGCGCAAAGCCCAATAGCCCCGGGAACTGCCGCTGGCCTGATGCAACAACAGGTGCACCACGCAACCGTCGGTCGCGTTGCTGAAGTAGTGCGCTTGGGCATGACTGCGGCGCACCAGCTCTTGCATGTAATCGCTGTCATCGTTTTCGGGGGCACTGTCACTGATGACTTTGCCCGAGGGTGTGAGTAATGCCAGGCTGCGCAGCTCGGGCAGCGACTGTTGCAGCTTGCGCAGCAGCCCTTGCAGTTCTTCGGTGTCTTGCGGTTGTTCGACGATCGGCAACAGGTTGAGGGCAATCTGCGCGTTAAGCGCCATGTTCAGGCTGACCTGCGCGGCCAGGTCGGCGGTGTAGTCGATGGTGTACTGGCGCTGGGTCTTCTGGGTTTCATGTAACTGGTCGAACAACTGCCAGAACAGCAGGGCCAGCAGCAATAATACGAGGGTCGCCAACGTACCCTTCAAGGTTCCGCGCAGGGGGGAGCCGGGCGCTATGGGCGGCGCACTGGAAGTCAGAGGCGGAGGGACGTTGGACAAGCTGTAATCCTGCGGTTTGGCTGGACCGTCGCGGCGTGCACTATAAGCCCCACGCCCGAAGGGCGGCTAGCATGCCTTGAGTTGTGGCGAAGTGCCAGCCCCTGTCCGTCGGCTGGACTGCCACCGGTCATTCAGGTAGCTTTGCCGGTTACGCGGGAGCGTTCCAGCTCCTAGACTCAGACTTTTTCAGCGTCGCCTCCTACGGACGACGCGCGCAGTCTGGCCGGGCAATGCCTGCGCTCCAATCATCCATCAGTCACTGACCCAAGGTTCTCCATGGCTCAATACGTATTCACCATGCATCGGCTGGGAAAAGTTGTTCCGCCGAAGCGGGAAATCCTGAAAAACATCTCCCTGTCGTTCTTCCCCGGCGCCAAGATCGGCGTGCTCGGCCTTAACGGTTCGGGTAAGTCCACGCTGCTGAAAATCATGGCCGGCGTCGACACCGAGTTCGAGGGCGAAGCCCGTCCGATGCCGGAATTGAACATCGGCTATCTGCCGCAGGAACCGATCCTGGACCCGACCAAAACCGTGCGCGAAGTGGTCGAGGAAGCGGTCAGCGTGATCAAGAACGCCCAGGCTCGCCTGGACGAGGTCTACGCGGCTTACGCCGATGAAGATGCCGACTTCGACAAGCTGGCCGCCGAACAGGCCAAGCTCGAAGCCATTCTGCAAGCCGGTGACGGTCACAACCTTGAACGTCAACTGGAAGTCGCCGCCGACGCGCTGCGCCTGCCGGCCTGGGACGCCAAGGTCGAATTCCTGTCCGGTGGTGAGAAGCGTCGTGTGGCCCTGTGCCGCCTGCTACTGTCCGCACCGGACATGCTGCTGCTCGACGAACCGACCAACCACCTGGACGCCGACTCCGTTGCGTGGCTTGAGCACTTCCTGCACGACTTCCCGGGCACCGTGGTCGCGATCACGCACGACCGTTACTTCCTGGACAACGTCGCTGGCTGGATCCTGGAACTCGACCGCGGCGCGGGCATTCCTTATGAAGGCAACTATTCGGGTTGGCTGGAAGCCAAGTCCGACCGTCTGGCTGCCGAATCCAAGCAGCAGTCGGCTCACGAAAAAGCCATGAAGGAAGAACTGGAGTGGGTGCGCAAAGGCGCCAAGGCCCGCCAGTCGAAATCCAAGGCTCGTCTGCAACGCTTCGAAGAAATGCAATCGCAGGAATTCCAGAAGCGCAGCGAAACCAACGAGATCTACATCCCGGCCGGTCCGCGCCTGGGCGACAAGGTCATCGAATTCAAGAACGTCACCAAGGGCTACGGCGACCGCGTGCTGATCGACAACCTGTCGTTCTCCATGCCTAAAGGCGCCATCGTCGGCGTGATCGGCGGTAACGGTGCCGGTAAGTCGACCCTGTTCCGCATGCTGATGGGCAAGGAAACGCCGGATTCGGGTTCCATCGAAGTCGGTGAAACCGTGCAACTGGCCTGCGTGGACCAGAGCCGCGAAGACCTGGACGGCAGCAAGACTGTGTTCCAGCAGATCTCCGACGGTTCCGACCAGATCCGCATCGGCAACTACGAGATCCCGTCGCGTACCTACGTCGGTCGCTTCAACTTCAAGGGCGGCGATCAGCAGAAGTTCGTCAAGGACCTGTCCGGTGGTGAGCGCGGTCGCTTGCACCTGGCCCTGACCCTGAAGGAGGGCGGTAACGTCCTGCTGCTCGACGAACCGTCCAACGACCTCGACGTCGAAACCCTGCGTTCCCTGGAAGAAGCCCTGCTGGACTTCCCGGGCGCCGCCATTGTGATCTCTCACGATCGGTGGTTCCTTGACCGCGTCGCGACGCACATCCTGGCGTACGAAGACGACTCGCAAGCCGTGTTCTTCGAAGGCAACTACACCGAGTACGAAGCCGACCGTAAAAAGCGTCTCGGCGAAGCGGCTGCCCAGCCGCATCGTGTACGCCACAAGAAACTGGCCTGATTTAAAGTCGGTGGCTGAATAGAGGCCCCCAAGTGAAGGCCATTGAATGTAGTCCTTGACTGTTAATTGCTTGAAATCCAAATCCGATGCCTTGTCAGGTATCGGATTTTTTTTGCCTGTTCGTCGGGTTGGGAACCCATTCTCACTTTGTTACTACCTGCGAAGAAAGTACATGTTGTGAAGGCAAATAGTTACACGTTCGGGGCCGTATGTGGCTGTTTGTTAGTGTTCCAATATTTTTGAAAATCTTTGGTTCGTTAGCTCCAGCTTTGGTTGAGTGTAACTTTATCTGTCTTGTGGTTGAGTAAGTGTTTCGATAAATGGCGCTGTTTTGTTGGTTTTATATTCTGAAATGATTAGAGGATTCCAAATTTTTGTTGATGGGTTATGGTGCGCTGGAATCTGTATTAAGTGCTGATGGTATTTTATGTCGAGGTTGTCGCTGTCGACTGGTGGTGATAACAAAAATAATCTTGGGGTTTGAAAATGGTAAACATGACAGGAAGTTATCGTAATGATGCATGGCCGGAGTATATAAGTGGTACTGCTCAGCAGAACTATCTAACGGCCGAGGCAGGAATACTGGAAGCCGCCAAGCAAGGGTACAGTCACTGGTATATTGATGGAAGTTTACCTGGCGAACACCCTTCTGACTGGACAGAAAGCCGAATCGAAGCGCTGTGTGAAACAATTTCAAGGCTCGGGGTCAAGCCTATTTACCATGGCAACTTCAAAGCCCCTCTGGGAAGTGACGTCCGTGAGTTGGGTGGGGCTGCACTGGATTACATAAAACGCGAAGTTGATTTGAGTTCCGCACTGGGCGGTGCACCGGTCATCGTTCATGGCGGTGGAATCGTAGAACCACGCCTGGTTATTGAAGCCCGGCGGTTGGGGTTGAACGCACTTATCGATAATTTGGGTGAGCTTGTAGAGTACGCACGTGAGCGGAATGTTGAAATTTGGTTGGAGAATCTGAGTAACTATACGAAATTTCACCCGTTTTATTATATTTGCGTTAACGAAGAAGAGTATGCGGAAGTCCTCGGCAGTGTTCCGGGGCTTAAATTATTTTTTGATGTGTCCCATGCCCATGCCCATGTCAATGATGGTGACCCTGTTAAGGTTTTCGAGCGACTGCATCAATATGTGGTTGGAATGTCCTTCAGTGACAATAAAGGAGAGCGCGACTCACACTTTCCACTGGGCAGGGGCTCCTTGGACTACCCCGGGCTTGTCAAAGCAATTCTGAAACATGAATGGCGTGGCCTGGTAGGGTTCGAGACTCGCGGCAGCACGCTGTCGGATAGCCTTGCTTACCTCAATGCGATAGGCAACAGGATCAGCGATAAAGTGGCCTGATTCAGGGCGGGTCGTTCAGGTCACTTGCCTGGAAGTGACCTGATACTCAAAAAGCTGTGTTGACTTTCTGTTAAATAAAGGTGGCCTCTGTGAGAGCTATTCGTGAAAGGTTTCGCCATAGTGGTGATGGTTTTTCAAAAGGCTGTATAGATTCAATCCCGGTTTGCCTGGCGTTTTTGTTCATGTTTTTTTCCATTGGCGTTCTATTGGCGTCAGCGGGTTTTTCCCTGCTCCAGTCTATAGTCATGACACTTGCTGTACATGCTGCTCCGCTCCAAGTGTTCATCGGTCAATCTGATGGAGGCATAGGCGTAGGGGCACTGATCATGATTACGCTGTTGGTTAATTTTCGTTTCATGATTATGTCATCAGTACTTTGTGAACAATTCAAATCAGTTTCATTGGCGAAAATGATGTGGTCGGTACAGCTACTGTCTGTGTCGACCTTCACGCTTGCCAACGCTACGAAAGGCGGCACGCTGGATAGTTATCGTTATTACCTGGGTGCTGGCATTGCAAGTTTGTCCGTTGCGATATTCGCAACCATCCTGGGGTATCTCATACGTGCTGACTTGGGCGTTATGGCATATGCAGTGATTGCGATGATATTACCGATTCACTTTACAGCGCTTGTTGGAATGTCCTGGCCCAAGTGGCGGCCTGTTCTTGCCACGGCTATCGGGTTTATAGCCACGCCCATAGTGGGGGTATGGTTGGGGGCGTATCACGTATTTGTTGTTCCTCTGGTACTGGGTGCCGTATTTCTTTCTGCCGAACGCCTGAGTGGTAAGACTTCATGAGTAACTGGATGGTGATACTGGTCGCCGCGGGTGTGTCATATCTGTTGCGTTTTTTACCTGTTTTGATTTTTCGGAAATACAAGGTCAATGGTGATGGCAATGTCTATGTGTTCTTGAGTTATTCAGCCTGCGCAGTGATGGGCGGTATCATCTACTCCATCGCCTTCGCAGAGACGTTGTTTCAGGATTGGCAAGGGCATTTCGAAGGCCCTCAGTTAATAAAACTGGCTGTTATCCTGCTTTCATTTTTTATCGCCGCATTCACTCGAAGTGTTATTAAGTCGTTGATTGCTTGTGCGTCGATTTATGCCAGTGCGCTTTATTTAATTTGAAGAGCGTGCGTTGCCCACATCAAGATAGTTGAAAGGTATTGAAGATGAATGTATTCGCAGGCTTTGAAAAGCGCCCTGGCGAACTGACTCGCCAGCAACTTGAGACTTGCTATTTCCGAGTCAAGGATAACCCACCCGATATCAATATGGCTCGAGGGTTGCCCTCAGGTGCACAACTGGAGCTGGCTAACTCTTTCCTGTCTCTACCTGGCAAATCAGACTTTGTCTCAGGTAACGCTATCGACTGGAGGAATTATGGTGATTTGCAGGGGCTGCCGGAGATCCGGGAGTTAGTCGCGGACCTATTGTTGGGGTTGTCGGCGGATCAGATCGCAGTGGGGGAAAACTCGAGCCTTGCTTTGATGCATGAGGCGCTCGGTTACGCGTTCAGCCATGGGCTTTACGCCAGTCCACGCCCTTGGGGGAAGGAGCCATCGATCAAGTTTCTCTGCCCGGTACCAGGTTATGACCGCCACTTTTCTATGTGTGAAGACTACAACATCGAAATGGTGCCGATCCCCATGCTCGAAACGGGACCGGACATGGACATGATCGAGCGCTTGGTGGCGTCGGACCCAACGATCAAAGGTATGTGGTGTGTGCCCAAGTACAGCAACCCATCAGGCACGGTTTACTGTGGTGAAACGGTGGCGAGACTAGCAAGGATGCGAGCCGCCGCAGAGGATTTCGTACTGTTTTGGGACAACGCCTATGCGGTCCATCATCTGACTGATGACGAGGTGTCCAACCAGCCTATTGCGCAGTTGTGTGAAGAGGCGGGGCATGGCGATCGGTTCTTTGTTTTCGCTTCGACATCGAAGATTGTTTTGCCGGGAGCCGGGTTGGCTTTTTTCGGGTCATCTGCGGCAAACCTCGCCTGGTGGTTAAGCCATCGCAAGTACCGGACTATCGGTCCGGACAAAGTTAACCAGTTGCGCCATTTGCTGTTTCTCCGTGACAGTCAGGGTCTGTCCGACCACATGAGGAAACACCGCTCGCTGCTGGCGCCCAAATTCGAAAGGCTTGAGGCTCAATTGTCTAGCGGATTCGATGGTGTCAGTCATGTGCGCTGGACCACGCCGAAAGGTGGGTACTTCGTCAGTCTGGACTTGCCCGAAGGGTGCGCGCGCAGGGCAGTGGAGCTTGCACTACAGGCGGGTGTCGCGCTGACTCAAGCGGGTGCTACCCACCCGAATGAATTAGACCCCTGTGACAGCGATATTCGACTGGCACCGACTTGTCTTGATCTTGAAACGCTCGACGTCGCCACTCAGGTATTGGTGCTATGCGTGCTGCTTTCGATTGCGCAGCAGGAATACTTCCGGTAACAAACTTTGATCAAGCCCCCATCTGAAGAAGTGGGGCCTTAGTCATTGGGTGGTCTCTGTATGGTGCACGGCCTCATCTATCAGTCCTCATTTCGGTGCGTTCACCCGCATTTTTTTGGATTAATTTATATCCAGTGCACCATTTAATTTCATAAAAGCGACATTTTGCGCTGTTCTTGTGCGCGAATCGTTTGTTACAGTCCGGCTCAATCTCCTCCAACGACAATTAATTTGCCGAGACTTTTCCCATGATCGAATCCGTCGAATCCTTCCTTGCGCGCCTGAAAAAACGCGACCCGGACCAGCCTGAATTTCACCAGGCCGTGGAAGAAGTCCTGCGTACCCTGTGGCCGTTTCTTGAAGCCAATGCGCATTACCTGACGTCGGGCATCCTGGAGCGCATCTGCGAACCGGAGCGGGCAGTGGTGTTTCGTGTGTCATGGGTCGATGATCAGGGCAAGGTCCAGGTCAATCGCGGGTTCCGCATCCAGATGAACAGCGCCATCGGCCCGTACAAGGGTGGCCTGCGTTTCCACCCGTCGGTGAACATGGGCGTGCTGAAATTCCTCGCCTTCGAACAGACCTTCAAGAACTCCCTGACGTCGTTGCCCATGGGCGGCGGCAAGGGTGGCTCGGACTTCGATCCTAAGGGCAAGAGTGACGCGGAAGTCATGCGTTTCTGCCAGTCCTTCATGAGCGAGTTGTACCGCCACATTGGGGCGGACGTTGACGTGCCGGCCGGTGATATCGGTGTCGGTGCCCGCGAGATCGGTTTCCTGTTCGGCCAGTACAAACGCCTGAGCAACCAGTTCACCAGCGTGCTGACCGGCAAAGGCCCAAGCTACGGCGGCAGCCTGATTCGCCCGGAGGCCACCGGTTTCGGTTGCGTGTACTTCGCTGAAGAAATGCTCAAGCGCCGTGGGCTTATGGTAGAGGGCAAGCGTGTAGCAATTTCCGGTTCCGGCAACGTTGCGCAGTACGCCGCGCGCAAGGTCATGGACCTGGGCGGCAAGGTGATTTCGCTGTCCGACTCTGAAGGCACGTTGTATTGCGAAAGCGGTTTGACCGAGGAGCAATGGCTGGCGGTGCTGGAACTGAAGAACGTGCAGCGCGGGCGCATCGGTGAACTGGCCGGCCGTTTTGGCCTGGAGTTCCGCGCCGACCAGTTGCCGTGGAGCCTGAGCTGCGATATCGCCTTGCCGTGCGCGACACAAAACGAACTGGACGCCGACGCCGCTCGCACCTTGCTGCGCAACGGCTGCATCTGTGTGGCCGAAGGCGCGAACATGCCGACCACCCTTGAAGCGGTGGACCTGTTCATCGAAGCCGACATTCTGTTTGCCCCGGGCAAGGCGTCCAATGCTGGTGGCGTGGCGGTGAGCGGGCTGGAGATGTCGCAGAACGCCATGCGCCTGGCGTGGACCGGTGGCGAAGTGGACAGCAAGCTGCACGCGATCATGCAGTCAATCCACCACGCTTGCGTGCATTACGGCGAGGAGAATGGCCGGGTCAACTACGTCAAGGGCGCGAACATTGCCGGCTTCGTCAAGGTTGCCGATGCCATGTTGGCCCAAGGCGTGGTTTAAGCCGGCTCGATACGGATCACTTCAATCAATTGATCCCCGGCAGGGCGTTGCCACAGCACTTCGTCGTTGAGTCGAGCGCCGAGCAGCGCCCGACCCAGAGGTGAACCCCAGTTGATCAGGCCGTGGGCGGCATCGGCCTGATCTTCGCCGACCAGTTGCACCCGGTGTTCGGTGTTGTCTTCGTCGGCGTAGGTCACCCAGCTGCCGATCTGCACTTTCTCGGTCGACGTCGCGACGGGAACCACCTGCGCGCTGCCCAGGCGCTGCTTGAAGTAACGCAAATCCCGTTCGAGATCGGCCAGGCGCTGCTTGTCCGCCTGCTCGCCCCTGGCTGATTGTTCGGCGTGCAGGGTTTGCAGTTCGCTGACTTTGTCTTGCAGCTGATTCATGCCCGGCGGCGTGACGTAGTTGGGCTGCGCGCTGACCTGCCGTTCGACAGGCTGATCGGCTTGCGCGGCAGCGTTATCCTCATTGACGAAGGCTCGGCTCATGGAATTCTCCCGGTATAGGGTTTGGGCCATGATTGCAGGCATTTGGTTTCGTCGAGTGTCTGAAAACGACTCAGAACCCTGTAGGAGCGAGCTTGAAGTGGTGCCTCAGCCAGCATAATGTGTACTGGTTTACCGCTATCGCGAGCAGGCTCGCTCCTACAGGGGAATGGTGTGTCGGGTCAGTAGTGATACCACTTCACCTCAAGCAGTACTTCGTTCTCAGGCGTGGCCAGGTGACTGAACTCGCGCTGGGCACTCAGGCGCAGACCGAGATTGCGGGAAATTTCCCACTGCTGATTCAGGCTCAGGCTACGACGCACTTCACCATTGGTGAAGAAATCACCCTTGGCTTCGAGGCTCAAGTTACCCACCGGGTTCTTCCACAACACACCAGTGTTGAAACCGGCCGCCGGCGCGATGAACTCGGCGAAGTCGTTGTTGTGCTCGATACGCACAGTACCCAAGGCAAAACCGAGGGCGTCATCGCCCAGTTGCCAGGTACCACCGCCACCGCCATTGACGTGGCTGACCAGGGTTTGATCATCCTGTTTGCCCGGCACCCGCTCAAGGCCCCCGGTGACTTGCCACGACAGCGGTTGCAACAACTCGGTGCGTGGAGTCAGCGAACGAATGGTCGCCAGGTCCAGTTGCTGCACTTGCCAGTCATTGCCTTCGTACTGACGCAGTTTCAACTGCAGGATCTCGATCTGCGCGCCGAGGGGAAAGCTTTCGCTGTTGTCGTTGAGGTCGTGATACGCCATGCGCAAGCCGTACTCGCCGAAGGTCTTGTCGCCACGGGTGCCGAGGCCGAGTTGCCAGGTGCGCGATTCGTGACCGTCTTCCGGCAGGCCGGGTTGCGCAATGTTGAGTTCCGGCGCGGGGTTCTGGTTGATCGCCCGCAGCAGTTCGAAACTGCGCTGGGCACGCGCCGGGTCACGTTCCTGGCCGTTGGCGCGGTAGCGCTCCAGGCGATAGGCGGCATCGATGATCAAAGCCTGGCGGTCGCGGGGTTGTGCCTTGAAGGCTGGGTCTTGCAATTGCTTCTGGTCGGCGCTGACTTTCAACACCCATTGCTGCTCTTCGGGGTTGAGCGGCGCGGCGCGGCTGAGCAGTTCGCGCTCCCGGGACGGGCGATACCGGATCGATTCCACCAGCCCGGCCTCTTTCACCGCCTTGACGGTGTCGGTGGGGATGGCGGTGATCGGGAATTGCCCGGTCAGGCGCAGGCTCGGCCGCGCCACTTGCAGCAATTCCAGCAGCCGGTACGAACAGTTCTCGTCAAAGAAGTAGTAGTCGAACTTGATCTGCTTCAACTCCCAGACATGCTCGACCATCCGTGCGGTTTCCTGCTGGGTCAGGTTCAGCCGGTATTCCCACAAATCACGGTTTTCCAGGCTGCGGTATTCGGAGAGTTTTTCTTGATAGGGCACCAGCGCGAACAGGCCCGGATAGCCGCCCATCAGGCCTTTCCAGGCATACAGGATGCTGTTGTCCGAGCCTTCGATGTAGGCGCCGAAGTTGATCGCGTAGCTGAGCAGCGACGTCTTGTCGCTTTTCACGTCGGCCTGGTCGATGCGCAGCAGCGTGTGGCCGAACATCGAGGAAGGGCTGTTCAGGTAGGCGGCCGGGAAGATCATCACCGCGCTGTCGGGCGAGACGTCCTTGAACCATTGCTTGAAGTCGGCGCAGTCCGGCGTCGGCAGGTCGGTGAAGTTGAGTTGGGCTTTCAACCAGCGGGTGCGGGCCGGGTAGACGCATTGAGCGTGTTGTTCACCGGCACTGGCGGGGGCGTACAAGGCTTGTACGGTCGCCGCCAGTTCATGGTCCGGATGCTCGGCGCCATCGGCGGCGAGGAAGAACTTGCGGTCGCTGACATAGCTGCGCCAGCCGCCGAGCTTGGCAGTTTCGTAATGGCCCAGGGAGATCCAGAAAGGGTCGTTGGCCAGTTGCTGCAAACGTTGAGGATCGATTTGAGGCGCGGCGGACAACGGAGCGCAGGCACACAGCGCCAGCCAGGCAAGGCGTTTGAGCATAAATGGCAACTTAAGTCGAAAAAAAACAAAGCCCGCAGAGTGCCTTGACCTTTAGGAGCTGGCTTGCCAGCGAAGGTCGTTAACGATAACGCGTGTCTACCGGGTGAACACGGCGCCTGAGAAACCTTCGCTGGCAAGCCAGCTCCTACCGTCAGCGATTCTCCAAAGAGGGGCGCGTGCAAAAAACAAAACCCGCTTCCCGAAAGAAGCGGGGCGGTTCGAGCTTAAGCCTGGGTGGCGTACTTGGCCAGTCGAGGGTCGTTTTTCAGGACGGCCAGGGTGTTGGTATGCACATCTTCGGCAGTCACATCAGCCTTGCTGAAGATCTGCTGGAAGTGCTCGTGAGTGACGGCGGCGAAGTGCGCACGGTCTTCCGGCGCCACGCCCAGTACCACGGCGTAAGTGGTCAGCGCTTCGCCCTGACCCTTGGCCATGTCTTCGGACAGCTCGTTCATCATGCCATTCATGGCAAACCAGGATTTGCCGCCGTAGGTCAGCGACGCATTGGTCGCGCAACCGTTGGTGCCGGAGGTCATGCCGAAGGTTGCGTTGCCGGAGGTGCCGTTGGTGGTGGATGCCATGAAGTGAGCTGGAGTGCCACGCTGGCCTTCGAACAGCATGTTGCCCCAACCGCAATCCGGGCCGCCAGGCGCTTGCGCCATGGCATTGATGGATACAGCGGCGAAGAGAGTACCGAGAAGAATCCGTTTCATAGCTGTGTTCTCTTTATGTGCGTACCAATTGACAAGGGGTGTCTGGCCCATCAGGTGCCAGTGGGCCGGGCATTAGCCAGCCGCGCAGTTTGGAGTTTAGGCACGATCACGGGGTTCCGTGTTTTTTTGCAAAACAATCGTCACCGACGCAGGTTTCAGCCTGCCCCGCCTGGGGTTGCCCGATTGTCTTCGCTCAGGCCTGCGGCACTCCTTGCCAGTCGGGCATGGGCAGCGCCAGAATGCTGCCATCTGCCCCGCCTGATTGTTAAGGAAGCCCGATGCCTGATCCTGTTGCTGCCAGCTTGCGTCTCGCGCCCGAAGCGCTGACCCGTCCGTTTTCCGCTGAACAGTTCAGCTTCTCTACCACCAATGATCTGGAGCCCTTTCGCGGTGTGCTTGGCCAGGAACGTGCGGTCGAAGCCTTGCAGTTCGGTGTGGCCATGCCACGCCCCGGTTACAACGTATTTGTCATGGGTGAGCCAGGCACCGGCCGGTTCTCCTTCGTCAAACGCTACCTCAAGGCCGAAGGCAAACGCCTGCAGACCCCGGCGGACTGGGTCTACGTCAACAATTTCGACGAGCCACGCGAGCCGCGTGCACTGGAATTGCCATCGGGCAGCGCCGGGGCTTTCATCGGTGACATCAACGGTTTGATCGACAACCTGCTGGCGACCTTTCCGGCCGTTTTCGAGCATCCGTCCTACCAGCAAAAGAAAAGCGGCATCGACCGCGCCTTCAACCAGCGCTACGACAAGGCCCTGGACATCATCGAGCGTCTGGCGCTGGAAAAGGACGTCGCGCTCTACCGTGACGCCAGCAACATTGCCTTCACCCCGATGAGTGATGGCAAGGCGCTGGATGAAGCTGAATTCGCCCAGTTGCCGGAGGCAGAGCGAGAGCGCTTTCACGAGGACATTTCGGCACTGGAGGAGCGCCTGAACGAAGAGCTCGCCAGCCTGCCGCAATGGAAGCGCGAGTCGAGCAATCAGTTGCGCAACCTCAACGAAGAAACCATCACCCTGGCCTTGCAGCCGCTGCTGTCACCGTTGTCGGAGAAGTACGCCGAGAACGCCGCGGTGTGTGGCTACCTGCAAGCCATGCAGGTGTATCTGCTCAAGACCGTGGTCGAGCAATTGGTGGATGACAGCAAGACTGACGCCATCGCCCGCAAGTTGCTGGAAGAGCAATACGCGCCGAGCCTGGTGGTCGGACATTCGGCCAGCGGCGGTGCGCCGGTGGTGTTCGAGCCGCACCCGACCTACGAAAACCTGTTCGGTCGCATTGAATACAGCACCGATCAGGGCGCGCTGTACACCACCTATCGTCAACTGCGGCCGGGCGCCTTGCACCGGGCCAATGGCGGTTTCCTGATCCTTGAAGCCGACAAAATGCTCAGCGAGCCGTTCGTGTGGGACGCGCTCAAGCGTGCCCTGCAATCGCGCAAGCTGAAAATGGAGTCGCCACTGGGTGAGCTGGGTCGCTTGGCCACCGTGACCCTCACGCCGCAGCACATTCCGTTGCAGGTCAAGGTCATCATCATCGGTGCCCGTCAGCTGTATTACACGCTGCAAGACCTCGATCCGGACTTCCAGGAGATGTTCCGCGTCCTGGTGGATTTCGATGAAGACATCCCGATGGTCGACGAGAGCCTGGAGCAGTTCGCCCAGTTGCTCAAGACCCGGACTTCCGAAGAAGGCATGGCACCGCTGACCGCCGACGCGGTGGCGCGCCTGGCGACCTACAGTGCGCGCCTGGCTGAGCACCAGGGGCGCTTGTCGGCGCGCATCGGCGATTTGTTCCAACTGGTCAGCGAGGCGGACTTCATCCGCCACCTGGCCGGTGATGAAATGACCGACGCCGGGCACATCGAACGGGCACTCAAGGCCAAGGCCACGCGCACCGGTCGGGTATCGGCGCGGATTCTCGACGACATGCTGGCCGGGATCATCCTGATCGACACCGATGGCGCCGCTGTCGGCAAGTGCAATGGCCTGACGGTACTGGAAGTCGGCGATTCGGCCTTTGGTGTGCCGGCGCGGATTTCCGCCACGGTGTACCCGGGCGGCAGCGGTATCGTCGACATCGAGCGTGAGGTCAACCTCGGTCAGCCGATCCACTCCAAGGGCGTAATGATCCTCACCGGGTACCTGGGCAGCCGTTATGCCCAGGAATTCCCGCTGGCGATTTCCGCAAGCATTGCCCTGGAGCAGTCTTACGGTTACGTCGATGGCGACAGCGCGTCCTTGGGCGAGGCCTGCACGCTGATCTCGGCCTTGTCGAAAACTCCGCTCAAGCAGTGCTTTGCCATCACCGGCTCGATCAACCAGTTCGGCGAAGTGCAGGCGGTGGGTGGGGTCAACGAGAAAATCGAGGGCTTCTTCCGCCTGTGCGAAGCCCGCGGTTTGACCGGCGAGCAGGGCGCGATCATTCCGCACGCCAACGTCGCCACGCTGATGCTCGACGAGAAAGTGCTGGCGGCGGTTCGCGCCGGGCAGTTCCATGTCTACGCGGTCCGCCAGGCTGACGAAGCCTTGAGCTTGCTGGTCGGCGAACCGGCCGGCGAGCCGGACGAGAATGGCGAGTTCCCTGAAGGCAGCGTCAACGCACGGGTGGTGGAACGCCTGCGGGTTATCGCGGAAATGATCAGCGAAGATGACCTGAAGGAAGCCGAGAAGGAGTTGGCACAAGAGGCGCTGGCCGAAACCAAACCGGCCTGACATTGATTCACGCTGCTCTACCGTAGGAGCGGGCCTGCTCGCGATTGCGGCCTTTCAGCCGACATTTTTGTTGGCAGGGATGCCGCTTTCGCAGGCAAGCCAGCGCCTACAGTTTTTGGGGTGAACGTCGAAAAGCGTCGTCGAAATGACGTCAATATTCACACTATGACCGCTCGGCGCCTGCTGGTCTCGCCTGGCTTTCAGGGCAGACTTTTCTTCTATTCTCAGCTCAGGGATATCGACAGTCATCACAGGATCGAAACAGCCTTCACATGGGGGCTGAATACCGGATCTACCGAGGGTCGCCGCCATGTCGCGCAACCTCTGCCTCACCCGTCAATGCCTGGGCCTTGTGACCCGAATCGAATGTGCCATTCGCCCACTGGCGGGCGACACCGGCATGTGGACGCTGCTGTTCGCCGCCGGAATGGCCGGTGAACAACCTTCGGCCATCAAGGCCCAAGGACCTTTTCATGGTCCGTTCGCGGCTGAAACGATCCTCGACACCATTGTTGAAAGCCTGACCCTGCACGGCTACGAGTTGGCCGATGACCCGCAAATCTGGTGCCTGCACCTGCAAGCCCAGCTGCGGGAAATCAACGGCGGGCGCTGTCGCAACGTCGGCGGTTTCGAGTTTCGGCCCGAGCACTGAGTCGCACTATTGATCAAGGCGTGTGATGTCGGCCTTGTCCAGTTTGACCTCGAAGCCGTATTGCACGGTGGCGAGGTCAGTGCGCTGATAGGTTTCCAGGCGCGTTGGCTGTCCGTAGAAATAATGCACGGCAAACTGCGGCGGACCTTGCGCGCTCGCGTCATGACTGACCGATAGAATCTCCTTCAAGTAATTGCCGCTGTCGTCCTTGGCGTAAAAGCGCCAGTCCTGGGCGGGAAAGGCCTTCAGGTCCACCACCAACGCGTTGTCTTTGAGCTCGAGGCCCTTGGGCAGTTGCCGGGCGTCGACGGTTTGCTTGTCGACCGTGGACAGGAACAGTGGCATTGAGCCGACCGCGTAGGCCGGGGTTTCCGGAAACAGATTGAGGTCGTAAGTGATCGTGCCGCGCAGGGGATCGACCTGGTACGCCTCGGGTGGCAGTTCGATTGGCTCGTCGCGTTTGCCTGCGGTGTCTTCGGTGAAAAAACTCACCGGACTTTCGCCGGGGCTGAAGGAGGTGCCGAGCAGTTCATCGTTGAAGCTGCGCAGATGGCTGAATTCGATTCGCGCCGCGCTGGGGTCTTCGACCGATTGAGTGATGCTGACGTTCTTTTGCAGCTGTTCCTCGGTTAACGTCGCCCCTTTGAGCCAGTTGGGCGCCTGGTCGTCATAGACCACCACCGGCAGGTTCAAGGGCTGGATGGTTTTACTCGTTGTTTCGGCATCGAAGCGGCGGACCGGCAAGTCGAGGTCTTTGCGGGTGACGGTCGCGGCGGAAAAATCCAGCAGGCTGACTTCGAGGGTTTCGATTGTGCCGTTGAAGTACACCTTCGAATAACGACGGGCTTGCTGCTTCTCAAAGGTCCGTTGTTCCTGGTCGAGCTGTTTTTCCAGGTCTGCGCTCCAGGTCTTTTGCTGCTGCATCTTGGTCAGTTGCTGTTGATAGAAGGCAATTTGAGCGGCAGATTCGTTGATCGATCCGGCGCGGGTAATGAATTGACCGGTGCTGTCCCGGGCCTGGACGATCAGCGGGTTCAGCGGTGTGTCACTGACCTCAGGAGCCAGGGGCGCGCTGTTGTTGTATTCGATTTGCGCGTAGTTGTTGGTCAGCTTGAGCAGGGTGACGCTGAGGTTGTCATTGGTACGCGTCTGGCCGACGTCTTTTTTAGTCAGGTCGAAACTGTAGAGCCGGCGTGGTGCAACCACTTCGACCTTGCCTTGCAGGCTGACCGGTTGAGGCTGTTGTTTTCTGTCGATATCCAGGCCTTCGATGAACGGGTAGGCCACGGTCAGGTCATCGGGGTTGGTCAGGTTGGAGCTCGATGGGCTGAGTTGAATGCCCGGGTCGGTTTCAGACCATTCCGGCTGGAACGGGATCACTCGTTTATTGCTCAGGGTGACCGATTGCCATTCCAGGCCATGCGGAAACAGGAACGCGGCTGGAACGCTGAAGGTGAATGGGAACACCGGTTGCAAATCGATCAGGTAGTCGGAGCTGGAGTCCTTTTGCAGGACGAACAGACCGTTGATGTAGGTCTCGACCAGGGCCTGCGGGCTCGCATAGTGCTTGAGCATGGCGAGGGCGTCGTCGCCGTATTCGGTTTCCACCGGTTTACTGTCGAGCTTGAGTTGTGCGCGCTCAAGCAACAGCAGCGAGCCGCCGAGCTCCGACACGGCATCCTTGAGCTTGGGGTCCTGGATGGCGTCCAGCGACTTTTCGAACTGCGCGGTTTTTTCTTCGAGGCTGACCTGGCGCTTTTCTTCGCTGGGTGAGCAGCCACTTAGTAGCAGCACCAGGCAAATCCCGGCACTGGTCAAAGGCAATCGCACATCCATTCCAGTCTTCCTGTCCGATATCACTGAGCAGTCAATGATTTGGACACTAGCAGAAAAACCTTGATACACAGGCGCAGGTGGCGGATTTTTCGACGGTTTCTGGGGAGAACGGGCGACTGATATACTCGCGGCCATTTCCAGTCCACATGTGAGATTCAATGGAACGCTTTATCGAAAATACAATGTACGCCTCGCGCTGGTTGCTGGCGCCGATCTACTTTGGCCTGTCCCTTGGGCTGCTGGCGCTGGCGCTGAAGTTCTTCCAGGAAGTTTTCCACGTCATCCCCAACGTGTTCTCGATGGCCGAATCGGACTTGATCCTGGTGCTGCTGTCGTTGATCGACATGGCGCTGGTGGGCGGTTTGCTGGTGATGGTGATGATTTCCGGCTATGAGAACTTCGTTTCGCAACTGGACATCGACGACTCCAAGGAAAAGCTCAACTGGCTGGGCACCATGGACTCCTCGTCGCTGAAGATGAAGGTCGCCGCGTCGATCGTGGCGATCTCGTCCATTCACCTGCTGCGCATCTTCATGGACGCCAAGAACGTCGATCCCGAGCATTTGAAGTGGTACGTGATCATCCACATGACGTTCGTGGTCTCGGCGTTCGCCATGGGTTACCTGGACAAGCTCACCAAGCACTGAGCCCTACAACCTCTATGGGAGCGTGGCTTGCCCGCGATGGCATCGCCTCGGTTTGTCGATGAATCGCGGTGACGTTTTCGCGGGCAAGCCGCGCTCCCACAGGATGTATCCAGACAGACGGTGCGATTTGTGGCTTGTGCTTTAACGCGCCGAGGCATATCCCTGTAGGGTGTTGGTTCGCCACTGCATGAGGTGCGTCCATGAACCTGCAAGAGCTGAATGCTTACGCCATCGCCGGGAAAGTCGATGAGCTGAATCTGATCTCGATGGAAGGGGGCATCTACCTGCTGGAAGCGCGGATGCATGGTGCTCCGTATCCATTGAGTGATGCCCATGGGCACATGATGAGCCTGCGTTCGGTCGAGCATGCCCGTGATGTGTTGCGCTCCTTTCCCAAGCTGCATTTCAACCTGGTGCACACCGTCGTGCATGACGAAATGTGCGGGCTGGTGGCCGATGTGGAGCAAAGCCTGAAGGTGCCGATCGCCTGACGTCCCTCATCAATGCCATGACATCTGTGCTAGTCTGCTGGCCCTTTTGGTTCCGGGCGCTCCGGGACGCGCTGTGCACGCACGGCAAGTTCCGGGCCGTCCGCACAGCGGAGCAGTGTCATGTCCGAAGTAAATCTGTCCACCGACGAAACCCGCGTCAGCTACGGTATCGGCCGTCAGCTGGGCGACCAACTGCGCGACAACCCGCCACCGGGCGTTAGCCTGGACGCGATCCTGGCTGGCCTGACCGATGCGTTCGCCGGCAAGCCAAGCCGTGTGGGTCAGGAAGAAATGTCCGCCAGCTTCAAGGTCATCCGCGAAATCATGCAAGCCGAAGCTGCAGCCAAGGCTGAAGCGGCCGCTGGCGAAGGCCTGGCTTTCCTGGCGGAAAACGCCAAGCGTGAAGGCATCACCGCCCTGGCGTCCGGCCTTCAGTTCGAAGTGCTGACCGCTGGCGAAGGCGCCAAGCCATCCCGTGAAGACACCGTGCGTACCCACTACCACGGCACCCTGATCGACGGCACTGTGTTCGACAGCTCCTACGAGCGCGGCGAGCCTGCAGAATTCCCGGTTGGCGGCGTGATCGCCGGCTGGACCGAAGCCCTGCAACTGATGAACGCCGGCAGCAAGTGGCGCCTGTACGTGCCGAGCGAACTGGCTTACGGCGCTCAAGGCGTTGGCAGCATCCCGCCGCACAGCGTACTGGTGTTCGACGTCGAACTGCTCGACGTTCTGTAATACCTGTTGATTACCTGTAGGAGCGAGCCTGCTCGCGAAAGCGTTTGTTCAGTCGATTGAACAGTTGCCTGATGCACCGCTTTCGCCGGCAAGCCAGCTCCTACAGTTTTAGTGGTTTTCATATTTCGATCTTGTGCTGCAGGTCACTGTGCGGGCGCAACGCCCGGGCGTAGCAGAACAGAAACAGATTTCGCACCAGCTCCTTGAGCACCACCGGTTCACTGGAACTCAGGCCGCTGACGTCCAGGTCACCCTGGTCCTGCAATTCGCTCAAGGCTTCCTCTTCCAGCACGGCACAGACTTCCCCGGTTTCCCGGTGCAGGATCCTGAGGTAGGGGTGTGGGCGGTCCAGCCAGGCATCGATCAGATACGTCATGGTTCTCATCTCCATTTGAATGCTTGATGAGAATAATTATTATTCAGGAAATGGCAAGGGCCTATTGGCCGATTGCGCTTTTTTGCGGGTAAAGATTGCGTCAGGTCAACGCGACTGGCATTTGGCTATTGGGAGGATTTGCGGGGCGGGGCTGGGCGGGGAGGTGCCATCCCACGCCGGGGCGCGGGATGGCGGACAACAGCTTCAGACTTTTCTGACGAACTCGGATTTGAGTTTCATCGGGCCGATGCCGTCGATCTTGCAATCGATGTCATGGTCGCCATCGCACAGGCGGATGTTCTTGACCTTGGTGCCGACCTTGACCACCAAAGACGTGCCCTTGACCTTGAGGTCCTTGATCACGGTGATGGTGTCGCCATCCTGCAGCACATTGCCGACCGAATCCTTTTTCACCGCGTCATCGGAGGCCGTTTCGGCTTCACCATTCACGGACCATTCGTGCGCGCACTCGGGGCAGATCAACTGGGCGCCGTCTTCGTAGGTGTATTCGCAATTGCATTTCGGGCAGGGTGGCAACGTGCTCACTAAGGCTCCTTGGATTCAGGATCGCTAAAAAGCGCACATTGTATAGGGTTTTAGGCGGGAGAGGGGCGGATGCTTGCCGTCGAACGCTGCGGTGTCGCTTTCCTGTAGGAGCCGGCTTGCCGGCGAACCAGGCGATGCGGGGTGTCTGAAACACCGCCTTCGCTGGCAAGCCAGCTCCTACAGAGGCGTATCAATGGGTACGCGCAACCGCGAATTCGCTCAGTTCAACCAGTGCATCGCGGTATTCGCTGGCCGGCAGCGCTTCGAGGCACTTGATCGCGCGGGCCACGTAATCGCGGGCCAGTTGCGCGGTGTACTCCAGCGAGCCCGAAGCTTCCACGGCTTCGCGGATGCTTTCCAGGTCTTCGATGCCGCCTTTCTGGATCGCCTTGCGCACCAGGGCGGCCTGTTCCGGCGTACCTTCGCGCATGGTGTAGATCAGCGGCAGGGTCGGCTTGCCTTCGGCGAGATCGTCACCGACGTTCTTGCCCAGGGTTTGGGCGTCACCTTTGTAATCGAGCAGGTCGTCGACCAATTGGAACGCCACGCCGAGGTGATCGCCGAACGTACGTAGGGCTTCAGCCTGTTCCGGCGTTGCTTCGCACAGGGCTGCGGCACTGTGGGTCGAGGCTTCGAAGAGCATCGCGGTCTTGCCGCGGATCACTTCCATGTAGGTTTCTTCGGTGGTGCTGGCGTCGCGCACCTTCGACAGCTGCAACACCTCGCCTTCGGCGATGATGCGCGTGGCTTGCGAAAGGATTTTCATGACCGGCATGGAGCCCAGTTCGACCATCATTTCGAAAGAACGCGAATACAGGAAGTCGCCGACCAGTACGCTGGGCGCGTTGCCCCACATGGCGTTGGCGGTCGAGCGGCCACGGCGCATGCCGGACATGTCGACCACGTCGTCATGCAGCAGGGTCGCGGTGTGCAGGAATTCGATGGTGGCGGCCAGCAGACGCAGTTCGTCGCCTTCTCGTCCCAAAGCCTTGCCACACAGCAACACTAATAAAGGACGCAGGCGTTTACCGCCGGCCGAGGTGATGTAATCGCCGATTTTCGATACCAGCGGCACTCGGGAAGTCAGCTGCTTCTTGATGATGCCGTCGACGGCGCTAAAATCGTCCGCCACCGCGCGGTAGAAAGCTTGGGGTTGCATCAGCGACAGTTGCTCCAGAAGGGTTGCGCGGCATGCTAGGACCCACGCCAGCAGGTGTCAAGGCGCGATGGACGGCCCCTTGCAAGGCAAGCGTGGCTTGCGTACAATCGCGCACCCTGAACTTCCTGGGCAGCACCTGCCTTACGCAATTGCAAGCGGGCCTTCCAGCCCCATGCAGCCATGCCAGCCAATACCTCTTCTTATAAAGAGCTGGGTGAGCAGGATTATCGGAGAAATACCATGTCTTATGCAGTAATCGTTACTGGCGGCAAGCAGTACAAAGTCGCCCCAGGTGAATACCTGAAGATCGAAAAACTGGAAGTCGCTACCGGCGAATCCGTTACCTTTGATCGCGTTCTGTTGGTTGCCAACGGTGACGACGTGAATATCGGCGCTCCAGTTGTTGCTGGCGCTACCGTTGTGGCTGAAGTGATCTCCCAAGGTCGTCACGATAAAGTCCGCATCATCAAGTTCCGTCGTCGTAAGCACCACATGAAGCGTATGGGCCACCGCCAGTGGTACACCGAGATCAAAATCACCGGTATTCAGGCTTAATTTCAGCCTAATTCCTCACTAGGAGAATTGAACTCATGGCACACAAAAAAGCTGGTGGTAGTACCCGTAACGGTCGCGACTCAGAAGCCAAACGCCTTGGCGTGAAGATGTATGGCGGCCAGAAAATCATTCCGGGCAACATCATCGTGCGTCAGCGCGGCACCCAATTCCACGCCGGTTACGGTGTTGGCATGGGTAAGGATCACACCCTCTTCGCTAAAATCGAAGGCGTGATCAAGTTTGAAGTAAAAGGCGCGTTCAACCGCCGTTACGTGAGCGTTGTCGCCGCTTAATTGCGCGATCGCTGGAAAAGCCCTGTCTCGCGACGGGGCTTTTTCGTTTGTGGGGTGAGTCTCTTGCAAAGCTGTTTGTATGGGCTGTCGGCGTACGATGTAGGTGTCGTGGTTTGGGGTCGCTGCGCTCATTTTTGCAAGAGTCTTATGTCTTGATTGTTTTTCGGCTCGTCCGTATGGCGAGAGGCGTTTGTTATGAAGTTTGTTGATGAAGTATCGATCCGCGTAAAGGCCGGCGATGGCGGCAATGGCGCCATGAGTTTCCGTCGGGAAAAGTTTATCGAGAACGGTGGTCCTAACGGCGGTGATGGTGGTGACGGCGGTTCCATCTACATGATGGCCGACGAAAACCTGAACACCCTGGTCGACTACCGTTACACCCGGCACTTCGATGCCGAGCGTGGCTCCAACGGCGGCAGCACCGACTGCACCGGCAAGAAGGGTGAAGACCTGATCCTGCGCGTGCCGGTCGGCACCACGGTGATCGACTCCGCCACTCAGGAAGTCATCGGCGACCTGACCAAGGCTGGTCAGAAATTGATGGTAGTGCAGGGCGGCTGGCACGGCCTTGGCAACACCCGTTTCAAATCCAGTACCAACCGTGCGCCGCGCCAGACCACGCCGGGCAAACCGGGCGAGCAGCGCGACCTGAAGCTGGAAATGAAAGTGCTGGCCGACGTTGGTCTGCTGGGCTTGCCGAACGCCGGTAAAAGTACCTTTATCCGTTCGGTGTCGGCCGCCAAGCCGAAAGTCGCCGACTACCCGTTCACCACGCTGGTGCCGAACCTGGGCGTGGTCAGTGTCGATCGCTGGAAAAGCTTCGTGGTTGCCGACATCCCGGGCCTGATCGAAGGTGCTTCCGACGGTGCCGGCCTGGGGATTCGCTTCCTCAAGCACTTGTCGCGTACGCGCCTGCTGCTGCATCTCGTCGACATGGCGCCACTGGATGAAACCAGCGCGCCGGACGCCGCAGAAGTCATCGTCAGCGAACTGACCAAGTTCAGCCCGTCCCTGGCGGAGCGAGATCGCTGGCTGATCCTGAACAAGTGCGATCAGATTCTGGATGAGGAGCACGATGCTCGCGTCAAGGAAATCGTCGATCGCCTGGAGTGGACGGGTCCGGTTTATGTGATCTCGGCGATTGCCAAGCAGAACACCGAGCGCCTGTGCCACGACATCATGCGTTACCTGGAGGATCGTGCCGATCGCCTGGCCAATGACCCGGCCTACAAGGAAGAGCTGGCCGAACTGGATCAGCGCATCGAAGACGAAGCCCGTGCCCAGTTGCAGGCGCTGGACGATCAGCGTGCCCTGCGTCGCAGTGGCGTGAAGTCGGTCCATGACATCGGCGACGATGATTGGGACGAAGAAGATGTGGATGACGAAGACGGTCCGGAAATCATTTACGTGCGTGACTGATTCGTTGCAGTAAACTTAAGCGCCGCTCAATCGAGCGGCGTTTTAGTATCTGGAAATCGATCGTTGATCACCAATAACCACGAATAACGTCACGGGCAGTGCCAGGTCGCGCTGTCCTCAAGCTAAGGTTGAAGATGATGCGGAGCAAGGTGACAGGTGCGCGGCGTTGGGTCGTGAAGATCGGCAGCGCTTTGCTGACGGCGGACGGCAAGGGCCTGGATCGCGCGGCAATGAGTGTCTGGGTTGAACAGATGGTGGCCTTGCATGAGGCGGGTGTCGAGCTGGTGCTGGTGTCCTCCGGGGCGGTGGCGGCCGGCATGAGCCGTTTGGGTTGGACCTCACGACCCAGTGCGATGCACGAGCTCCAGGCCGCTGCTGCCATTGGCCAGATGGGCTTGGTGCAGGCCTGGGAGTCGAGCTTTGCCGAGCATGGCCGGCATACCGCGCAGATTCTCCTGACCCACGACGACCTGTCCGATCGCAAGCGCTACCTGAATGCCCGCAGCACCCTGCGCGCACTGGTCGAGCTGAAAGTCATTCCGGTCATCAACGAGAACGACACCGTGGTCACCGACGAAATCCGTTTCGGCGACAACGATACCCTGGCGGCGTTGGTGGCCAACCTGGTCGAAGCGGATTTGCTGGTGATCCTCACGGATCGCGACGGCATGTTCGACGCCGATCCGCGCAACAATCCGGACGCCCAACTGATCTACGAAGCGCGTGCCGATGATCCGGCGCTCGATGCAGTGGCCGGTGGCACGGGTGGTGCGCTGGGTCGAGGTGGCATGCAGACCAAGCTGCGCGCGGCGCGTCTGGCGGCCCGTTCCGGGGCTCACACCATCATCGTCGGTGGGCGGCTGGAGCGCGTGCTGGATCGCCTCAAGGCAGGCGAGCGCATCGGCACCTTGCTGTCGCCAGAGCGGGGCATGCTGGCGGCACGCAAGCAGTGGCTGGCCGGTCATCTGCAAACCCGTGGCACCCTGGTGCTGGATGCGGGCGCGGTGAATGCGTTGTCCCAGGGCAACAAAAGCTTGCTGCCGGTCGGGGTCAAGTTGGTGCAGGGTAGTTTCCGCCGCGGCGAGATGGTGGTGTGCGTGGCGCCGGACGGTCGTGAGATTGCCCGTGGCCTGGCTAATTACAGCGCGCTGGAAGCGCAAAAAATCATCGGTCAGTCGTCTGAGGCGATTGTCAGTCTGTTGGGTTACATGGCAGAACCTGAACTGGTTCACCGCGATAACCTGATCCTGGTCTGAAGGAATACCTGAATGCGCGTGGCAAAAGGATTGTTGGGGCTGCTGCTGGCGATGCCGCTGCTGGCTTCGGCCGAAGAGATTGGCCAGGTTTCGACGGTGTTCAAGTTCGTTGGGCCGAACGACCGCATTGTGGTCGAAGCGTTTGATGATCCCAAGGTTGACGGTGTGACCTGCTACCTGTCACGCGCCAAGACTGGCGGAGTTAAGGGCGGCTTGGGCTTGGCCGAGGATCGTGCCGAGGCGTCCATCGCCTGCCGGCAGGTCGGGCCGATCAGCTTCAAGGGTGAGCTCAAGGATGGCGACGAAGTGTTCAAGGAGCGCACCTCGCTGGTGTTCAAGACCATGCAGGTAGTGCGCTTCCTCGACAAGAAGCGCAATACGCTGGTGTACCTGGTGTATAGCGATCGGTTGATCGAGGGCAGTCCGCAGAATGCGGTGACGGCGATTCCGATCTTGCCGTGGCCGCACGCTCAATAGCCTGATGTAAATCGAACTGTAGGAGCGAGCTTGCTCGCGAAGGTCGTCAACGATAATGCGCGTCTCCTGTAGAGGCGGGGTATCCTTGGGTTCTTCGCGAGCAAGCTCGCTCCTACAGCTTTTTGTGTGCTCATCAAATCGCAAGCAATAAAAAACCGACCCTGAGGTCGGTTTTTTAATGAACGCGTCGCTTAGGCAGCAGCGGCAACGTTCAGGGCCTTAACGTGGCCATTCAGGCGGCTCTTATGACGAGCGGCCTTGTTCTTGTGGATGATGCCTTTATCGGCCATGCGGTCGATAACTGGCACAGCCAGAACGTATGCAGCTTGTGCTTTAGCAGCGTCTTTTGCGTCGATGGCCTTAACTACATTCTTGATGTAGGTACGAACCATGGAACGCAGGCTGGCGTTGTGGCTGCGACGCTTCTCAGCCTGTTTTGCACGTTTTTTGGCGGAAGGTGAGTTGGCCACCGTCGAGCTCCTCGAAAGACTTTTTAGGAAATAGCAAACAAAATAGGCCGCGAATCATGCCGATGAAGAGAAGTCTTGTCAAGGGCGCTTGAAACGTTCCGCTAAGTGGTAGGTATGAAGAGGCGGGATATTTATTTCCGGCGCTTGACCTGTAAACTCGCGAGCTTTGGCTCTGTGCTGTTGCGGCGCGGAGTATCGCACAAGTAGGCGCATTGTTCGCCTGCTGTTTATCGACAGGCACAAACTCTTTCCATGAATCTGCTCAAATCGTTGGCCGCCGTCAGCTCTATCACGATGCTTTCCCGGATTCTGGGGTTTGTTCGAGACACGCTCATTGCGCGCACATTCGGCGCGGGAATGGCGACCGACGCCTTCTTCATCGCGTTCAAATTGCCCAATCTGCTGCGGCGGATCTTTGCCGAAGGGGCGTTTTCCCAGGCATTCGTGCCGATTCTTGCCGAATATAAAAGCCAGAAGGGCGAAGAGGCGACGCGAACCTTCATCGCCTACGTCTCGGGCCTGCTGACGCTGGTGCTGGCGCTGGTGACCGTGCTCGGCATGATCGCTGCGCCGTGGGTTATCTGGATCACTGCACCGGGTTTTACCAATACGCCGGAAAAATTCGAACTGACCTCCAGCCTGTTGCGGGTGACGTTTCCGTACATCCTGCTGATTTCCCTGTCGTCGCTGGCCGGCGCGATCCTCAACACCTGGAACCGCTTTTCGGTGCCGGCCTTCGTGCCGACCCTGCTCAACGTCAGCATGATCATCTTTGCGCTATTCCTGACACCGTACTTCAATCCCCCGGTGATGGCGCTCGGCTGGGCGGTCCTGGCCGGTGGCCTGGCGCAGTTGCTCTATCAGCTGCCGCACCTGAAAAAGATCGGCATGCTGGTGCTGCCGCGCCTGAACCTGCGCGACACCGGCGTCTGGCGTGTCATGAAACAAATGCTACCCGCAATCCTCGGCGTCTCGGTGAGCCAGATTTCGCTGATCATCAACACCATTTTCGCGTCGTTCCTGGTCGCAGGTTCAGTGTCATGGATGTATTACGCCGACCGTCTGATGGAGTTGCCGTCCGGTGTCTTGGGCGTGGCGCTGGGCACGATCCTGCTGCCAACGCTGGCCAAGACCTATGCCAACAAGGATCGCCACGAGTATTCGCGGATCCTCGATTGGGGCCTGCGCCTGTGCTTTGTGCTGGTACTACCGTGTTCGCTGGCGCTGGGAATCCTGGCGGAGCCGCTCACCGTTTCGTTGTTCCAGTACGGTCAGTTCGATGCCTTTGATGCTTCGATGACCCAGCGTGCGCTGGTCGCCTATTCCGTCGGTTTGCTCGGGATTATTGTGATCAAGGTGCTGGCGCCGGGCTTTTATGCGCAACAAAACATTCGTACCCCAGTGAAAATCGCCATTTTCACCCTGGTGGTCACCCAGCTGTTCAACCTGATCCTCATCGGGCCGCTGGCGCATGCGGGCCTGGCGTTGGCGATCAGTGCCGGTGCCAGCATTAATGCGGGGCTGTTGTTCTATCAACTGCGCAAGCAGCAGATGTACCAGCCGCAACCGGGCTGGGCGAAGTTCGCTTTCAAGTTGCTGGTCGCTGTTGCCGTGCTGTCCGCGGTACTGCTGGGGCTGATGCATTTCATGCCGGCCTGGGACCAGGGGCATATGCTTGAGCGCTTCCTGCGTCTGGGGGCGTTGGTCGCGGCGGGTGTGGTGGCTTATTTCGGCATGTTAGTGTTGATGGGCTTCCGTTTGCGCGACTTCAATCGCAAGGCGTTGGGCTGAGGTTTAGGCCTCGATAAGCACGGGCGGGCCGACGGTTTTGTCGGCCCGATCACTTTGGGTTACGGTGTTGCCTGTCGTCGGCCGCCGGGTGTGGTTATAATCGACCACTTTATGAGCAAGAAGCGCGTTATGCAGCTGGTTCGAGGCCTCCACAATCTGCGCCCCCAGCATCGGGGCTGTGTCGCCACTATTGGCAACTTTGACGGTGTTCACCGTGGCCACCAGGCTATCCTGGCGCGGCTGCGTGAGCGTGCGCTCGAGTTGGGCGTGCCCAGCTGCGTGGTGATTTTCGAGCCGCAACCGCGCGAGTTTTTCGCCCCGGACACCGCGCCGGCCCGTCTGGCCCGCTTGCGAGACAAGCTGCAATTGCTGGCTGCCGAAGGCGTTGATCGTGTGCTGTGCCTGGCGTTCAACCAGCGCCTGAGCAAGCTCAGCGCCAGCGAGTTCGTCGATACCATTCTGGTCGATGGCCTGGGTGTGCAGCACTTGGAAGTCGGGGATGACTTCCGTTTTGGCTGCGACCGCGTGGGGGATTTCGACTTCCTGCAACAGGCCGGCGTCCTTCAGGGCTTTACCGTCGAGGCGGCGCAAACCGTCGAGCTGGACGGTGTTCGCGTCAGCAGCACGCAGGTCCGCAATGCCCTGGCCGCCGCGGATTTCGCCCTGGCCGAAAGCCTGCTCGGGCGGCCGTACCGGATCGCCGGTCGCGTATTGCATGGCCAGAAGCTCGCTCGGCAGTTGGGTACGCCCACCGCCAACATACAACTCAAGCGTCGTCGCGTGCCGTTCACCGGGGTTTACCTGGTGGACGTGGAGATCGACGGCAAGACCTGGCCCGGCGTCGCCAACATTGGCGTGCGGCCCACGGTTCAAGGGGATGGCAAAGCCCACCTCGAAGTACACCTTTTAGATTTTGCCGGCGATCTGTATGACCGGCGTTTAACGGTGGTTTTCCACCACAAGCTGCGTGAAGAGCAGCGTTTCGCCTCTCTGGAGGCGCTGAAAACGGCGATCAACGCGGATGTCGCCGCCGCCCGTGCACTAGCCGCACCTAGCGCCCATCGCTAATGAAGAGCCTTAAATGACCGACTATAAAGCCACGCTAAACCTTCCGGACACCGCCTTCCCAATGAAGGCCGGCCTGCCCCAGCGCGAACCGCAGATTCTGCAGCGCTGGGACAGCATTGGCCTGTACGGAAAGTTGCGCGAGATTGGCAAGGATCGTCCGAAGTTCGTACTGCACGACGGCCCTCCGTACGCCAACGGCACGATTCACATCGGTCATGCGCTGAACAAGATTCTCAAGGACATGATCATCCGCTCGAAGACCCTGTCGGGCTTCGACGCGCCTTATGTTCCGGGCTGGGACTGCCACGGCCTGCCGATCGAGCACAAGGTCGAAGTGACCCACGGCAAGAACCTCGGTGCCGACAAGACCCGCGAACTGTGCCGTGCCTACGCCACCGAGCAGATCGAAGGCCAGAAGTCCGAGTTCATCCGCCTGGGTGTGCTGGGCGACTTCGCCAACCCGTACAAAACCATGGATTTCAAGAACGAGGCCGGTGAAATCCGCGCCCTGGCTGAAATCGTCAAGGGTGGCTTCGTGTTCAAGGGCCTGAAGCCTGTGAACTGGTGCTTCGACTGCGGTTCGGCCCTGGCCGAAGCGGAAGTCGAGTACGAGAACAAGAAGTCCTCGACCATCGACGTGGCGTTCCCGATTGCCGATGAAGCCAGGCTGGCGGCCGCTTTCGGTCTGCCGTCGTTGGGCAAACCGGCTTCGATCGTGATCTGGACCACCACCCCGTGGACCATCCCGGCCAACCAGGCGCTGAACGTCCACCCGGAATTCAGCTACGCCCTGGTCGACATCGGCGACAAACTGCTGGTGCTGGCTGAAGAGCTGGTCGAGTCGTGCCTGGCGCGCTACGGCGTTGAAGGTTCGGTCATTGCGACCACCACCGGTAAAGAGCTGGAGCTGATCAATTTCCGTCACCCGTTCTACGACCGTCTGTCGCCGGTCTACCTGGCCGACTACGTTGAACTGGGCGCGGGCACCGGTGTGGTTCACTCCGCTCCGGCCTACGGCGTGGACGACTTCGTGACCTGCAAGAAGTACGGCATGGTCAACGACGACATCCTCAACCCGGTGCAGAGCAACGGCGTGTACGCGACGTCGCTGGAATTTTTTGGCGGCCAGTTCATCTGGAAGGCCAACCCGGCCATCGTCGACAAGTTGACCGAAGTCGGTGCGCTGATGCACACCACCGTCATCGAACACAGCTATATGCACTGCTGGCGCCACAAGACCCCGCTGATCTATCGCGCCACCGCGCAGTGGTTCATCGGCATGGACAAGCAGCCGACCACCGGCGACACCCTGCGTGTGCGTTCGCTTAAAGCCATCGAAGACACCCAGTTCGTACCGGCCTGGGGCCAGGCGCGCCTGCACTCGATGATTGCCAACCGTCCGGACTGGTGCATCTCCCGTCAGCGCAACTGGGGCGTGCCGATCCCGTTCTTCCTGAACAAGGAGAGTGGCGAGCTGCACCCACGCACCGTGGAGCTGATGGAAGAAGTCGCCAAGCGCGTTGAAGTCGAAGGCATCGAAGCCTGGTTCAAGATGGACGCCGCTGAACTGCTGGGCGACGAAGCGCCGCAGTACGACAAGATCAGCGACACCCTGGACGTCTGGTTCGACTCGGGCACCACGCACTGGCACGTCCTGCGCGGTTCGCATCCGATGGGCCACGAAACCGGTCCGCGCGCCGACCTGTACCTGGAAGGTTCGGACCAACACCGTGGCTGGTTCCACTCGTCGCTGCTGACCGGTTGCGCCATCGACAACCACGCGCCGTATCGCGAGTTGCTGACTCACGGCTTCACCGTCGACGAGTCCGGCCGCAAGATGTCCAAGTCCCTGGGCAACGTGATCGCGCCGCAGAAAGTCAACGACACCCTGGGCGCCGACATCATGCGTCTGTGGGTGGCTTCGACCGACTATTCCGGCGAAATGGCCGTTTCCGAGCAGATCCTGCAACGCAGTGCGGACGCCTACCGTCGCATTCGTAACACCGCACGCTTCCTGCTTTCCAACCTGACCGGCTTCAACCCGGCCACCGACCTGTTGCCGGCCGAAGAAATGCTCGCGCTGGACCGTTGGGCCGTGGACCGTACCCTGCTGCTGCAACGCGAGCTGCAAGAGCACTACGGCGAATACCGCTTCTGGAACGTGTACTCCAAGATCCACAACTTCTGCGTGCAGGAGCTGGGTGGTTTCTACCTCGACATCATCAAGGATCGCCAGTACACCACTGGCGCCGACAGCAAGGCTCGCCGTTCGTGCCAGAGCGCGCTGTTCCACATCAGCGAAGCGCTGGTGCGCTGGATCGCCCCGATCCTGGCGTTCACCGCCGATGAGCTGTGGCAATACCTGCCGGGCGAGCGTAACGAATCCGTGATGCTCAACACCTGGTACGAAGGCCTGAGCGAGCTGCCGGAAGGCTTCGAGCTGGGTCGCGCCTACTGGGATCGCATCATGGAAGTGAAGGTGGCGGTCAACAAAGAGATGGAAATCCAGCGCGCAGCCAAGGCTGTCGGTGGCAACCTGCAAGCCGAGGTGACGCTGTTCGCCGAAGACGCGCTGACTGCCGACCTGGCCAAGCTGAGCAACGAATTGCGCTTTGTTCTGATCACCTCCACCGCCAGCGTTGCGCCATTGGCGCAGGCGCCGGCCGATGCCGTGGTCACCGAAGTCAGCGGGCTGAAGCTGAAGATCGTCAAGTCTGCCTTCGCCAAGTGCGCCCGTTGCTGGCATTGCCGTGAAGACGTCGGCGTGAACCCGCAGCATCCGGAAATCTGCGGCCGTTGCGTGGACAACATCAGCGGCGCTGGCGAGGTTCGTCACTATGCCTAATGCCGTTGGCCGTTTCGGACGGCTGAGCTGGCTCTGGTTGAGTTTGCTGGTCCTGGTCATCGACCAGGCCAGCAAGTTCTACTTCGAAGGCAAGCTCCAGATGTACCAGCAGATTGTGATCATCCCCGATTACTTCAGCTGGACCCTGGCCTACAACACCGGCGCGGCGTTCAGCTTCCTGGCTGACAGCTCTGGCTGGCAGCGCTGGCTGTTCGCATTGATCGCGATTGCGGTCAGTGCCGTGCTGGTGGTCTGGCTAAAGCGCCTGGGGCGCAACGATACCTGGCTGGCGGTAGCGCTGGCGCTGGTGCTCGGCGGCGCGCTGGGCAACCTGTATGACCGCATTGCCCTGGGCCATGTGATCGATTTCATCCTGGTGCACTGGCAGAACCGCTGGTATTTCCCGGCGTTCAACTTTGCCGACAGTGCAATCACTGTAGGCGCGGTCATGCTGGCACTGGACATGTTCAAAAGTAAAAAGACCGGAGAAGCCGTTCATGACTGAACAGGTATTGGCTGAGCAACGCATTGGCCAGAACACGGAAGTCACCTTGCATTTCGCATTGCGCCTGGAGAACGGCGACACAGTGGACAGCACTTTCGACAAAGCCCCGGCGACCTTCAAGGTCGGTGACGGCAACCTGTTGCCAGGTTTCGAAGCGGCGCTGTTCGGTTTCAAGGCCGGTGACAAGCGTACCCTGAGCATCGAGCCGGAAAACGCCTTTGGCCAGCCTAATCCGCAAAACGTGCAGGTGATCCCGCGCTCGCAGTTCCAGGACATGGAACTGTCGCCCGGTTTGCTGGTGATCTTCAACGATGCGGCCAATACTGAATTGCCGGGTGTGGTCAAAGAATTCGACGACGCGCAAGTGACCATCGACTTCAACCACCCGCTGGCCGGCAAGACGTTGACCTTTGACGTGGAAATCATTTCCGTCAAAGCGCTGTAATCGCTTTTCTGTAGGAGCCGGCTTGCCGGCGAAGAGGCCTTCAGGTTCTGTGGTGAATCGGCTGGCGTCTTCGCTGGCAAGCCAGCTCCTACAGTCAGTTGCAATGATCCATTTTCCTGCGCGCAAGACACGAGGCACAGCATGCAAATCAAACTCGCCAACCCCCGTGGCTTCTGCGCCGGTGTGGACCGGGCGATCGAAATCGTCAACCGCGCCCTGGAAGTCTTCGGGCCGCCGATCTACGTGCGCCACGAAGTGGTCCACAACAAATTCGTCGTCGAAGACCTGCGCTCCCGTGGCGCAATCTTCGTTGAAGAACTCGACCAGGTGCCGGACGACGTCATCGTGATCTTCAGTGCCCACGGCGTTTCCCAGGCTGTGCGCAGCGAAGCGGCGGGTCGTGGCCTGAAAGTGTTCGACGCCACCTGCCCGCTGGTGACCAAGGTTCACATCGAAGTGGCGCGCTACAGCCGTGACGGCCGCGAGTGCATCCTCATCGGCCACGCCGGACACCCTGAAGTCGAAGGCACCATGGGTCAGTACGACGGCAGCAATGGCGGCGCGATCTACCTGGTAGAAGACGAGAAAGACGTCGCGGCCTTGCAGGTCAACAACCCCGAAAAACTGGCCTTCGTGACCCAGACCACGCTGTCGATGGACGACACCAGCCGCGTTATCGACGCCCTGCGTGCGCGCTTCCCGGCCATCGGTGGTCCGCGCAAGGACGATATCTGCTACGCCACGCAAAACCGTCAGGACGCGGTCAAGCAACTGGCCGACGAGTGCGACGTGGTGTTGGTGGTTGGCAGCCCGAACAGCTCCAACTCCAATCGCTTGCGCGAACTGGCAGAACGCATGTCCACACCGGCCTACCTGATCGACGGCGCCGAAGACCTGCAAAAGAGCTGGTTCGACGGCGTCGAGCGTATCGGCATTACCGCGGGCGCCTCTGCTCCGGAAGTGCTGGTGCGGGGCGTGATCCAGCAGTTGCAGGCCTGGGGGGCCACCGGTGCCGATGAACTGGCTGGTCGCGAAGAGAACATCACGTTCTCGATGCCTAAAGAGCTGCGCGTGCGCTCGGTGCTCTGAGTTTTTTCCTGGCTTCGCACAACGCTTGCGCAGCTTTCTCGCTGCGCAGGCTGACGCGACCGCTCGGTGCCAGTACCACCTGGTATTGGCTCACCGGTTCGTGAACCGAGCAAACGTGTAATGTCCCCCCTTGCCAACGGCCTTTGGCAAACATCGGCTCGCCCTGGCTGCTGAAGCGTACAAAACGATCCACCGGGCCGTTCCCCACAATCGGCACGCGTGTGCCGCTCCGGCGTTCGGCCAACAGTGGATTGTCACGGTCCTTATAGCCCTTGCCACTGATGTCCAGAATGATCCGCCAGCCTTGGCTCCAGTCGCCATCGATGGCGTGAATCACCACGGCCTGGTTGCGCACGATGGCCTCGCTCCGGGCGCTGCGAATACCACTGAAAAGCGCCTTCGCCGCCTGCTCTCGATGGTTCGACTCGATCAACGTGGCGAATGTCGGGATGACCAGGTGCAGAACAATTCCAGCAATTGCCAGTCCCATGAGCAGTTCGATCAGGCTGAAGCCTTGTTGCGGCATGACATTCCCTCCATGGCGGGCAATGGCTCGCGCAATCCTTGCGCGTTAAAGCAGGTATAGCCGAAGGAAACAGAAGGCCTCGATGGATCATCGTACAAAAGGTTTCACGCTGATCGAGTTGCTGGTGGCGCTCGCGATTCTTGCGATGCTGTCGACGCTCGCAGTCCCCGGGTTTACCCGTTCGATACAAACAACCCGCGCCGATAGCGAAATCGCAGACCTGCAGCGAGCCTTGAGTTTTGCGCGGCTCGAGGCCATCGAACGGGGCAGCATCACGCGGATTCGTCCGAGCTCAGCCGCTGCTGGTTGGGATGGGGGGCTGACGGTTTATGACAGTACTGGCGATTTGGCCAAAGTGTTGCGGGTTGTTCCGGCGATGAGCAGCGGCGTGACTCTGGCGCTAACCTCAGGCGTGACTGTGATCGACTTCAACAGTACGGGCGGATTGTCATCGCCGTCTTCGCAGGTTGCGATCAACTATAGGCGGGGAGCCCAAAGCAGGACGCTGACGGTGTGTTTGAACGGACGAATTGTAGTGGGTGGACATTGCGGATGAGGGCAGGGAGCCAAGGAACGCAGCAGGGCATGACGCTGGTCGAAGTCCTGGTGGCGCTAGTGATTCTGGGCGTAGGCCTGCTGGGGGCAGCGGCGATTCAGCTCAATGCACTGAAGTATACCGACAGTGCGCGTATGACCAGCCAGGCCAGTTTCATTGCCTATGACATGATGGACCGCATTCGCGCCAACGCGGCTGCCGACTACAGCATTGCCTCGCCAGTGTCGGGCAATCCCGGCGTCACCCGCGACCAGGACCTGTTCGACTTCAACGCCAACATCGTCAACTCGCTCGGCGCCACGGCGACCGGCAGCGTCCGCGTCGATCAGCATCTGTACACCATCACGATTACCTGGGACGACTCGCGGGCTGCCAACACTGCGGATTCGCGTCGTAGCTTTGTCCTGACCAGCCGTGTGGCGATCGACCCGGTGAGTACACCATGAGTCGACGCAGCAGCGGTTTTGGCCTGATCGAGTTGCTGATCGCCTTGGCATTAAGCCTGATCGTGGTGCTCGGCGTGGTGCAGATTTTCATCGCGTCCAAGAACACTTACCTCAGTCAGAACGCCGCCGCAAACATGCAGGAGGATGCGCGTTTCGTGCTGAGCAAAATGCTTCAGGAAATTCGCATGGTCGGCATGTTCGGATGCCTGGAAACCATCACTGATTCGAGTGAGAGCGGTGATTTCCAGGCCAGTCGACTCACACCAATCCGTTGGGACATTGGCAGGCACGCGTTGACACTGGTCACGGCAGATGTCGGCGGGCAGGGTGGAAAACCGGACTGGACCGTGCTTTCCAATTGTCGAGACAAGGCGACGGCCCATAGCAATCACCAGGCTCCAGTGGCAGGCGAACTGGCCTTTCCGATCCGGCGGTTGACTTACCGCTTCACCAGCAACCAACTGTTAATGAAAAGCGCGGACGGACCCGAACAAGTCTTGGTCGACAACGTCAATGCATTCGAGGTGAGCTTCGGCGTGGCCAGCACCGCCACTGATCTGGCCGCATCGAGTTACGACAGCAACCCGCCGGATCCTGCGCGAATTCGCAGCGTTCGCTTGAGCCTGACGCTCAGCGAACCGAGCCACCGGGTGCACGATCAAACCTTCAACGTGGTTGCCGCTCTGCGCAACCGCTTGCCATGAGTCGTACTGCGATGATAGTTCGCAACCAACGCGGCATGGCGCTGCTGGTCAGCCTGGTGTTCCTGCTGTTACTGACGCTGATAGGCCTTTCATCAATGCAAAGCGCCACCCTGCAGGAAAAAATGGCCGGCAGCGTTGCCTTGCGCAATCAGTCGTTTCAGAACGCCGAAGCGGCCTTGCGGGTGGGCGAAAGTGCGGTGCAGCGGGACAGTTACGCGCTACCGGTTTGTAGCGGCATCGTGCAATGCGCACCACCGTCCGAGTCTGCGTCGATTACTGGCGCCGGTTTCAGCACCACGTCCGGCGTGATCTGGATTGCGTCGGGCAACGGCTTTTATGGTGTGCAAAACATCGGCGTCAGCCGGGATGCGGTGAATGTGCCGATCAATACCCAGGCGACTTTGTATCGGGTAACGGCGGTGGGCCTCGCGGGTCATTCGCGCAGTGTGGTGGAAAGCATCTATGCGAAGTATTGAGCGACAGGCCAGGGGATGGTCGCTTCTGCTCGGTGTCGGCGCCGCGCTGAATCTGGCGCTGTCGGCGCACGCTGCCACACCCCCGGATTCACCGGCGCTGAACCGGCCAGCCTGTCTGGCAAATGGCAACTGGTACGGTCATTACCACGGTAATGAGGGGTTGATTGCCGTCTGCCTGAAGCTGCCCGCTGCGATCAGCGTTAAGATGCTCGACAGCAACGACGATGGCATCGTCGACAACAGCGACACGCTCTCCGATGGCGTGGTGTTCGTCGGCGAACATTCGACCCCAGACGCCGACGACAATGGCGGTGCCGTAAACGATACCACTGGCGACGACGCTGCGGGGATGGAAAAATCCGGCGGCAGCCGTCGCATCATGTGGCGACAGATACAGTAAGTGAGAGATGAGGCATGCGCAGTTCCAACCGCGGTTTTACCCTGATTGAAATCATGATCGTGATTGCGATCATCGGGATTGTCATGACCATTGCCGCCCCGAGCTTCACTGAATACCTGAACAAGGGCCGCCGCGCCGAAGTGGCCGGTCTGCTTTCGGAGCAGGCGCAGATCCTGGAACGCTTCTACACGCAGAAAAATGCCTACACCGACGCCACGGGTCTGAGTGCCGGTAATGACTACTACACCATCGCGCCGACCCTGACCGAGCAGACGTTCCTGCTGACCGCCGTGCGCAAGGCGGGTACGAGCATGGCCGCGGACAAGTGCGGCGACCTGACCCTCACCAACACCGGTGTCCTGGGCATGGTCAACGCTAAAGCCGGCCTGACCAGCAAAGACTGCTGGGGGCGCTGAGTTTCCTTTTCAGGTGCCTTTTGCACCTTCTGTCTATTTAACGATTGGATCAGAACATGACCAGGCAACAGCAAGTGGTGATTGTCGGCGGTGGAGTGATTGGCTTGCTGACGGCCTTCAATCTCGCCTCCGAAGTGCGAAGCGTGGTGCTGCTGGATCGCGCGAACGTTGGCCAGGAGTCGTCCTGGGCCGGCGGCGGCATCGTGTCGCCGCTTTACCCGTGGCGCTATAGCCCGGCGGTCACTGCGCTGGCGCACTGGTCCCAGGACTTTTATCCACAGCTGGGCGAGCGCTTGTTTGCCGCCACCGGTGTCGATCCTGAAGTGCACATCACCGGTTTGTACTGGCTGGACCTTGATGACGAGGCCGAAGCACTGGCCTGGGCCGCGCGGGAAAATCGGCCGTTGAGCCCGGTGGATATCTCGGCCGCGCACGATGCCGTGCCGGTGCTGGGCAGCGGGTTTAGCCGGGCGATCTATATGGCCGACGTGGCCAACGTGCGCAATCCGCGCCTGGTGAAGTCACTCAAGGCTGCGTTGCTGGCGCTGCCGAACGTGACAATCCATGAGCAGTGCGAAGTCAGCGGGTTTGTTCGTGACGGTGACAAGGTGATTGGCGTGCAAACCAGCGCCGGTACTGTCCACGGCGATCAAGTCGTCCTGACGGCGGGAGCCTGGAGCGGTGATTTGCTTAAGCTGCTGGGCCTGGCGCTGCCGGTCGAGCCGGTGAAAGGGCAGATGATTCTCTACAAATGCGCGGCGGATTTCCTGCCGAGCATGGTCCTGGCCAAGGGCCGTTATGCGATTCCCCGGCGCGACGGGCACATTCTGATTGGCAGTACGCTGGAGCATGAAGGTTTTGACAAGACGCCGACCGGGTCAGCCCTGGAAAGCCTCAAGGCGTCGGCGGTGGAGTTGATTCCGGCGCTGGCCGGGGCCGAAGTGGTGGGGCACTGGGCCGGGTTGCGCCCGGGGTCGCCTGAAGGCATTCCTTATATCGGCCCGGTGCCGGGGTTTGACGGGCTGTGGCTCAACTGCGGGCATTACCGAAACGGGCTGGTGCTGGCGCCGGCGTCGTGCCAGTTGTTTGCCGATGTGATGTTGGGGCGGGCGCCGATTATTGATCCGGCGCCGTATGCGCCGGCGGGGCGGATCTGAACGATTTGCCGGCTTGCCTTTAAATCGCTTTCGCTGGCAAGCCAGCTCCTACAGGGGGTTTGTGTCGATCACGAATCCAGTGTGGGGAGCGAGCCTGCTCGCGATGGGGCCCTAGTCCAGCCCCAACTTCTTCAGCCGGTAACGCATCGACCTGAATGAAAGATTCAACCGCTGGGCCGCCGCCGTGCGGTTCCAGCGGGTTTCCTCCAGGGCTTGCAGCAGCAATTGGCGTTCGACGTTCTCCAGATAGGTTTGCAGATTGTCGATCTGCGTAAGGTCCGGTACGCCACCCTCGACCCCACAGTTACCCTCGAGCAGGCGCAGGTCGCCGGCTTCGATCTGCTGGTTTTCGCACAGGGTGTGTGCCCGTTCGAGCACGTTTTCCAGTTCCCGTACATTGCCCGGGAAGCGATAGTTTTTCAGTGCGTCGAGCGCTTGAGAGTGAAGCATCGCCGCCGGTTGACCGCTATCGACGGCGAGGCGCTGGAGTATGTGGCTGGCGAGCCTTTCGATGTCATCGCGACGCTCGCGCAGGGGCGGCACTCGCAGCTCGATCACGTTCAAGCGGTAGTAGAGATCATGGCGAAAACGCCCGGCGGCGACTTCTGCGCCAAGGTCCTTGTGGGTGGCGCAGAGGATGCGTACATCGACCGCCACCTCCTGCTGCCCGCCAACGCTGCGCACGGCTTTCTCCTGAATCGCCCGCAGCAGTTTGACTTGCATGGCCAGCGGCAGGTCCGCCACCTCGTCGAGGAGCAGGGTGCCGCCATGGGCGGTCTGGAACAGGCCGGGCTTGTCCTCGATGGCGCCGCTGAAGCTGCCTTTGCGATGGCCGAAGAACTCGCTCTCCAACAGCTCCGAAGGAATCGCGGCGCAGTTGATCGCAATGTACGGTTGATGGGCACGGGGGCTTTGATCATGGATCAGCCGTGCGACCAGCTCCTTGCCGCTGCCGGACTCCCCGCTGATGTACACCGTCGCCTGGCTGCCGGCCAGTTTGCCGATGTGCTTGCGCAGGTTGCGCATGGGCAATGAGTCGCCGAGCAATCGCCGATCGATCGCGGTTTCTCGGGCCGGATGCAGCAGGGCGCTGGTGACCAGTTCGCGCAGGCGCGTGAGGTCCACCGGTTTGGTCAGGAAGTCGAAGGCGCCCGCCTTGAGCACATTGATCACGGTCTCAAGGCTGGCGTAGGCGGTGATCATGGCCACCTGGACCTGTGGGTGACGTAGCTGGATGTGCTGAACCAGCTCAAGGCCGGTGCCATCGGACAGCCGCATGTCGGTCAGGCACAGGTCGAAGGTTTCGCGCTTGAGCAGCGATTGCGCTTCGCCGACATTGCGCGCGTTGAACGTCTCCAGTTTCATCCTGCCCAGGGTGATTTCCAGGAGTTCGCGAATGTCCGGCTCGTCATCGACGATCAGGACTTTTTGTCGTGGTCTGGTGGTCAACGTCGGTTCCGTCCGTGAGCAAAGGTCATGCGCAAGCAGCCGCGTTCCTGGCGTGCCTTGAAGTCTAGGTGCGGCGGCATGCTTTCGCGCGGAAGGGCGGACAGATAAATCCAAAGGCCCCTGATATAGGGGCCTTGGGCCGGGTCAGCGAGTATTTCCAGTGATGTCGGTTCGAGCGGTTGCGGCGATGGTTGCTCGCGGCGGTGCAGGTACAGGACGTTTTCGATTACCCGGTTCATTCGCAGAAAGTGGTCTTGAATAATCTGCGTCAGACGTCGATCGACGCCTTTCAGTTCCTCGGGTTCTCGCGATAGTCCTTAATCGATCACGTTTCAGCGGGTGCCTCAACGGCCACTGGAGCCTTTGTCCTGCTCGAGATGAGCCCGGCTGCAATACCATTGCTGATCGAGGCTCAGGGCTCGGTCACGGGGCAAATGCACGCCGCAATGAGCGCAACGAACCATCGGTGCCGCCTCTCGTTCGCCCGGGGAGCGGGGAGCGGAAGCCTGGCCCTTGAACTTGCGCCAGAACCATACTGCTGCAGCGATCAGGGCAATCCAGAACAATAAACGAAGCATGGTGAGCTGCTTTTTGATTGATGAAGCGGCAGTTTAGCCAAGGACCTGACAGGCGCACAGTGCAATAAATCGCTGAAATGAAAAAGGGAGACTCGAAGGTCTCCCTTTTTGCACAGCCGTTGGTGTCAGTCGAACACGCCGAAGGTCATGTAGCTGAACCACGAGCGGTCGCTGTTGTTGCCTTGCGCTTCGTGATTTTGTTCTTCGACTGCGTCGCCGTCCTTAGGCTTGAGTTCGGCAGGGATCGCGTCCTTGGCGTCCTGGAACTGTTTCTGCACGTCCTGGTTGGCGCGGGTTTCTCCCGGTGGCAGCGGCGGACGGGACTCGATCAGGCCCAGGGTCGCCTTGCTCAGCCATGAACGGTTGTCGGCTTCGGCCATGGTCGGTACGAACTGACCGTCGACCAGCGTCGGGTGGTTCGGGTAGTTGAGCTTCAGGGTTTCCAGGCTGGTCGCCGCCAGATCGTCCAGGTGCAGGCGCTGGTAGGCCTCGGTCATCACCGCCAGGCCGTCGCCGACCGAAGGGGTTTCCTGGAAGTTTTCCACGACGTAGCGACCGCGGTTGGCGGCGGCCACATAGGCCTGACGGGTCAGGTAGTAGTCGGCGACGTGAATTTCATAGGCCGCCAACAGGTTTCGCAGGTAGATCATGCGCTGCTTGGCGTCTGGCGCGTAGCGGCTGTTCGGGTAGCGGCTGGTCAACTGGGCGAACTCGTTGTAGGAGTCGCGGGCGGCACCCGGGTCACGCTTGGTCATGTCCAGTGGCAGGAAGCGCGCCAGCAGGCCAACGTCCTGGTCGAAAGAAGTCAGGCCCTTGAGGTAGTAGGCGTAATCGACGTTCGGGTGCTGGGGATGCAGGCGAATGAAACGCTCGGCAGCGGACTTGGCCGCCTCAGGCTCGGTGTTCTTGTAGTTGGCGTAGATCAGCTCGAGTTGTGCCTGATCGGCATAACGACCGAACGGATAACGCGACTCCAGAGCCTTCAGCTTGGCGATTGCGCTGGTGTAGCTACTGTTGTCCAGGTCCTTTTGAGCCTGTTGGTACAGTTCGACTTCACTGAGGTTTTCGTCTACGACTTCCTTCGATGAGCAAGCAGCGGTCAATGCGAGGATGGCGATCAGCAGCAGGTGTTTCACTTGCATGGCGGCTTGCGTCCCTATGACGGCCGCTGTCTTGGGCGTGGCCGTCCTGTTATGATGAGCGCCCCGTTGAATAGCCTCGGGGCAAAAGACGCCGTATTTAACCACAAGCGCGCAGCCGAAACCAAAGGCTGTGCCGACGCCTAGTCTGAGCATGTCCGATAAAATTGAACTTAGCGCAGAGGTGCCGTCCGAATTGGGCGGCCAACGCCTCGATCAAGTCGCCGCACAATTATTCGCTGAGCACTCGCGCTCGCGCCTTTCCGCCTGGATCAAAGAAGGCCGCCTGACTGTGGATGGGGCGGTTATCCGCCCGCGAGACATCGTTCACGGTGGCGCCATCCTTGAGTTGACTGCCGAGCAGGAAGCTCAGGGCGAATGGGTCGCTCAAGACATTGCCCTGGACATCGTCTACGAAGACGACGACATCCTGGTGATCAACAAGCCTGCAGGCCTGGTGGTGCACCCGGCTGCCGGTCACGCCGACGGCACCTTGCTCAACGCCTTGCTGCACCACGTGCCGGACATCATCAATGTGCCCCGCGCCGGTATCGTGCATCGCCTGGACAAGGACACCACCGGTCTGATGGTGGTGGCCAAGACCATTCAAGCGCAGACGCAGCTGGTAACACAGTTGCAGAGCCGCAGCGTCAGCCGCATCTACGAGTGCATCGTGATTGGCGTGGTGACCGCTGGCGGCAAGATCAACGCGCCGATCGGTCGCCACGGCCAGCAACGCCAGCGCATGGCCGTGATGGAAGGTGGCAAGCAGGCCGTGAGCCATTATCGCGTGCTCGAGCGTTTCCGCTCCCACACCCACGTACGGGTGAAGCTGGAGACCGGTCGTACGCACCAGATTCGCGTGCACATGGCGCACATCAACTTCCCGTTGGTCGGCGATCCGGCCTACGGCGGACGTTTCCGTATCCCGCCGGCCGCCAACCCAACCATGGTCGAATCGCTGAAACACTTCCCGCGTCAGGCGCTGCATGCGCGTTTCCTGGAACTGGATCATCCGACGACCGGTAAGCGCATGAGCTGGGAATCGCCGTTGCCGGAAGATTTCGTCTGGTTGCTGACCCTGCTCAAGCAAGACCGCGAGGCGTTCATCGGATGAGTGACTGGCTGATTCCTGACTGGCCCGCGCCGGCCGGGGTCAAAGCCTGTGTGACCACCCGCGCGGGCGGCGTCAGTGTGGCGCCGTTCGACAGCCTAAACCTTGGCGATCACGTCGACGACAGCCCTGAGGCTGTTGCCGAGAATCGCCGTCGTCTGACCGATCATTTCTCGATTCAACCGGCCTGGTTGCAGCAGGTCCACGGCATTGTCGTGGCGCATGCCGATCCGGCCCGGGTGGACACGGCTGATGCCAGTTGGACATCAACGCCGGGCGTCGCCTGTGCGGCGATGACGGCCGACTGTCTGCCTGCACTGTTTTGCGACCGTGTCGGCACTCGTGTTGCGGCGGCCCATGCGGGTTGGCGCGGGTTGGCGGCGGGTGTGCTGGAAGCCACGCTCGATAGCCTGGACGTTGCGCCGGGTGAAGTGCTGGTATGGCTGGGTCCGGCCATCGGTCCACAAGCATTTGAAGTCGGTCCTGAAGTGCGCAAAACCTTCGTGCAACAGTTGCCACAAGCGGCTGAAGCCTTTGTGCCGAGTCAAAACCCCGGCAAATTCTTGGCCGACATCTATACGCTTGCTCGCCTGCGCCTGGCAGCGCGTGGCGTCACTGCCGTGTACGGTGGCGGTTTCTGCACCGTCTCCGATCCGCGCTTCTTTTCTTACCGCCGGGCTCCTCGCACCGGTCGCTTTGCCTCTCTTGTCTGGCTCGACCGCTAGACTTGCCTGACCTGCATCAACATCACGACGCTTGAAACTCCCAGAATCGACCGCATCTATAACGGTATCTGGCAGGTTTCTTCATTCAGGATGTTTTATAGGTCCGGCCTGCTCAAAAGGAAGGTGACCCATGCGTATAGACCGTTTAACCAGCAAATTGCAGTTAGCGTTGTCCGATGCCCAATCCCTGGCTGTCGGCCACGATCATCCGGCCATCGAGCCGGCGCACTTGATGCAAGCCTTGCTCGAACAGCAGGGCGGCTCGATCAAGCCCCTGCTGATGCAGGTGGGCTTCGACGTCAACAGCCTGCGTAAAGAGCTGACCAAAGAGCTCGACCAGCTGCCAAAAATCCAGAACCCGACCGGCGACGTGAACATGTCGCAGGATCTGGCGCGCCTGCTCAATCAGGCCGATCGTCTGGCTCAGCAAAAGGGCGACCAATTCATTTCCAGCGAACTGGTGTTGCTCGCCGCGATGGACGAGAACAGCAAGCTCGGCAAGTTGTTGCTCGGCCAGGGTGTGAGTAAGAAAGCCTTGGAAAACGCGATCAATAACTTGCGTGGTGGCGAAGCTGTCAACGACGCGAACCACGAAGAGTCGCGCCAGGCGCTGGACAAGTACACCGTCGACCTGACCAAGCGCGCCGAAGACGGCAAGCTCGATCCGGTGATCGGCCGTGACGATGAAATTCGCCGCACGATCCAGGTGCTGCAACGTCGCACCAAGAACAACCCGGTGCTGATCGGTGAACCTGGCGTTGGTAAAACGGCCATTGCCGAAGGCCTGGCCCAACGCATCATCAATGGCGAAGTGCCGGATGGTCTCAAGGGCAAGCGCCTGTTGTCCCTGGACATGGGGGCGTTGATCGCCGGTGCCAAGTACCGCGGTGAGTTCGAAGAGCGCCTGAAATCCCTGCTCAACGAGCTGTCGAAGCAGGAAGGGCAGATCATCCTGTTCATCGACGAACTGCACACCATGGTCGGCGCCGGTAAGGGCGAAGGCTCGATGGATGCGGGCAACATGCTCAAGCCGGCCCTGGCCCGCGGTGAGCTGCATTGCGTTGGCGCGACCACGCTCAATGAGTACCGCCAATATATAGAGAAGGACGCCGCCCTCGAGCGTCGTTTCCAGAAAGTGCTGGTGGATGAGCCGAGCGAGGAAGACACCATCGCCATCCTGCGTGGCCTCAAGGAGCGTTATGAGGTGCACCACAAGGTGGCGATCACCGACGGCGCGATCATTGCCGCGGCCAAGCTCAGCCATCGCTACATCACGGACCGGCAGTTGCCAGACAAGGCCATCGACCTGATTGACGAGGCCGCCAGCCGCATCCGCATGGAAATCGACTCCAAGCCCGAAGTGCTGGACCGCCTGGAACGTCGCCTGATTCAGTTGAAGGTGGAATCCCAGGCACTGAAGAAAGAAAGCGACGACGCGGCGAAGAAGCGTCTGGAAAAATTGCAGGAAGAAATCGCTCGTCACGAGCGGGAGTACTCGGATCTCGAGGAAATCTGGAACTCGGAGAAAGCCGAAGTCCAGGGTTCTGCGCAGATCCAGCAGAAGATCGAGCAGTCCCGCCAGGAACTGGAAGCTGCCCGCCGCAAAGGCGACCTGAACCGCATGGCCGAGTTGCAGTACGGGGTGATCCCGGACCTGGAACGCAGCCTGCAAATGGTCGACCAGCATGGCAAAAGCGAAAACCAGTTGCTGCGCAGCAAGGTGACTGAAGAAGAGATCGCCGAAGTCGTGTCGAAGTGGACCGGTATCCCGGTGTCGAAAATGCTCGAAGGCGAGCGCGACAAGCTGATGAAGATGGAAAGCCTGTTGCACCAGCGTGTGATTGGTCAGGACGAAGCCGTAGTGGCGGTTTCCAACGCGGTACGGCGTTCCCGTGCCGGGTTGTCCGACCCGAATCGCCCGAGCGGCTCGTTCATGTTCCTCGGCCCGACCGGTGTCGGTAAAACCGAGCTGTGCAAGGCATTGGCCGAATTCCTCTTCGATACTGAAGAGGCGATGGTGCGGATCGACATGTCCGAGTTCATGGAGAAACATTCCGTGGCTCGTTTGATCGGTGCGCCACCAGGGTATGTCGGTTATGAAGAGGGCGGTTACCTGACCGAAGCGGTTCGTCGCAAGCCGTATTCGGTGATCCTGATGGACGAGGTCGAGAAGGCGCACCCGGATGTGTTCAACATCCTGCTGCAAGTGCTCGAAGACGGTCGCCTGACTGACAGTCATGGCCGCACGGTGGATTTCAAGAACACCGTGATCGTCATGACCTCCAACCTGGGGTCGGTGCAGATCCAGGAGTTGGTCGGTGATCGTGAGGCGCAGCGCGCAGCGGTGATGGATGCGATTTCCAGCCACTTCCGGCCGGAATTCATCAACCGGGTCGACGAAGTGGTGATCTTCGAGCCGTTGGCCCGTGATCAGATCGCCGGTATCACCGAGATCCAGCTGGGTCGTCTGCGTAGCCGCTTGACCGAACGGGAGCTTAAGCTGGATCTGAGCGCTGAGGCGATGGACAAGCTGATCGCGGTCGGTTACGACCCGGTGTATGGCGCACGACCGCTCAAGCGAGCGATCCAGCGCTGGATCGAGAACCCGCTGGCGCAGTTGATCCTGTCCGGTCGGTTCATGCCAGGCGATACCGCCCACGGCGTGGTGGAGAACGAAGAAATCGTCTTCACCTGATTTATTGTAGGAGCGAGCCTGCTCGCGATGGCCGTTAACGATAACGCGTGTTATCCGGCTAAACGCAGCGCTCATGAGTGCTTCGCTAGCAAGCTGGCGCCTACAAAAGCGCGTAACCAAACTGAAGGCCTCGCATTGCGAGGCCTTTTTTTCGTTAGGCTGTTGAACTCAAAGGAAAAGGCTTGTAAAGTGCGCCCCGCAGTCAGTCACCCGCGAGGGTTTCCGCTCCCCAAGCAGGAATCCAAAATAAGTTGCAAATCATTAACTTGAAAGCAATTTAGGGGGTTGACAGAGGTGCTGAAGATTGTAGAATAGCGCGCCTCAGACACACGAACGCAGCGATGCGAACGGGTCGAAGAGAACGCAGTAAAGCTTCAAAGTCGTAAATTGAAATGTGTAGTTCCGTGATAGCTCAGTCGGTAGAGCAAATGACTGTTAATCATTGGGTCCCAGGTTCGAGTCCTGGTCACGGAGCCAATTTCAAGCCGGGGTATAGCGCAGTCCGGTAGCGCGCCTGCTTTGGGAGCAGGATGTCAGGAGTTCGAATCCCCTTACCCCGACCATTTTTGGGTCGTTAGCTCAGTTGGTAGAGCAGTTGGCTTTTAACCAATTGGTCGTAGGTTCGAATCCCACACGACCCACCATTTTTGAAACCAGTTAGCGCTGGAATCGAATCTTAAGATCAGAGGCCAAAAGCGCTGATCGAAGAAGGCGCCTTCAAGGGTGCCTTTTTTTTACCGGGGTATAGCGCAGTCCGGTAGCGCGCCTGCTTTGGGAGCAGGATGTCAGGAGTTCGAATCCCCTTACCCCGACCATATTAAAAATCCTCGTATCGAAAGATACGGGGATTTTTTTTGTCCAGTTTTTTGTGGCGACCTTGAAAAGCTTCGCTGGCAAGCCAGCTCCTACAAGATCGATGCGGTCCTGTAGGAGCTGGCTTGCCAGCGAAGAGGCCCGGGAGCTTAGTGCAGCTTGAGGCGCGGCTCTGTGCCGCGACCGATCTTGCTGCCCAGCATCAGCATCGCCGTGCGGAACGGCCCGTACAGTGCCATCTGGTGCATGCGGTACAGCGACACGTAGAACATCCGCGCCAACCAGCCTTCGAGCATCACGCTGCCGGTGAGGTTGCCCATCAAGTTACCCACAGCCGAAAAGCGCGACAGCGAGATCAGCGAGCCGTAGTCGGTGTACTTGTATTCCGGCAGTGGCTGGCCTTCGATGCGCAGTTTCAGCGATTTGGCCAGCAACGACGCCTGCTGATGCGCCGCCTGTGCGCGTGGCGGTACATTGCGGTCGCTGCCCGGTTGCGGGCAAGCGGCGCAGTCACCGAAAGCGAAAATGTTCTCGTCTCGAGTGGTTTGCAGGGTCGGCAGCACGTTTAGCTGATTGATGCGGTTGGTTTCTAGGCCATCGATGTCCTTGAGGAAACCTGGCGCGCGAATCCCGGCCGCCCAGACTTTCAGGCTGGCCTTGATTTCATTGCCATCAGCGGTGATCAGGCTGTCGGCCGTCACTTCGCTGACCGCGGCGTTGGTCATGACGTTGACCCCGAGTTTCTCCAGGGTTTTATGCACAGGACCACCGATCCGCTCTGGCAGCGCCGGCAGCACACGTGGCCCGGCTTCGATCAGGGTGATGTGCATGTTTTCCGGTTTGATCCGGTCCAGGCCATAGGCTGCGAGCTCATGTGCGGCGTTATGCAGCTCGGCGGCCAGCTCGACCCCGGTGGCGCCGGCGCCGACGATGGCCACGCTGATTTGCTCGACAACGTCGGTCTGGCCGGCGTGCGCGCGCAGATAGTGATTGAGCAGTTGCTGGTGGAAACGCTCGGCTTGTTTGCGGGTGTCGAGGAACAGGCAGTGTTGCGCCGCCCCCTGGGTGCCGAAATCGTTGGTGGTGCTGCCGACGGAAATCACTAGCGAGTCATAAGGCACTTCGCGCGCCGGCACCAGTTCCAGACCGGCTTCGTCATAGGTGGCGGCCAGCTGGATTTTCTTCTGCGCACGATCAAGTCCGCTCATACGCCCCAGCTGGAACTCGAAGTGGTTCCATTTGGCTTGGGCCACATAGTTGAGTTCGTCTTCGGAAGAGTTCAGGGAACCGGCCGCCACTTCGTGCAGCAACGGTTTCCAGATGTGGGTCAGGTTCGCGTCGACCAGCATGACGCTGGCCGTACCACGCTTGCCCAGAGTCTTACCCAGACGGGTAGCCAACTCCAGACCGCCGGCGCCGCCGCCGACAATGACAATACGATGGGACATGGGGATAACTCGCAAGGCTAAAGGAAATCGGTGACAGCACCTTCGCGAGCGCAAGGCAGCTCATAGCGTCAGGTAACTGATAAGGCGGCTCAACAAGCCCAGGCCAATGGTCACTGCCAATACCACAACAAGGAGCATCCACGGCCGGAAAGGTCGGCGCTCGACTTGGTGCTGGGACAAATGCAGGTACTCTTCGACATGCTTTTGATCGTCGGGGTTCAGGCGGCTGGTCATATCTGGCCTCGTCAGGAGTAGACGTTGCTGAATGTGTAGAAGCTACAGTGTTTTTACCCAGGGTTGAACGCAGCATAGCCGCTGTCCGGGATGGGTTCGACGCTCACGGTGTCGTCCAGGCGAATGATTCCACTTTGTAACACCCGGGCCGTGATTCCGCCATGTCCGCGCACGGCCTGAAAAGTGCCGGGGCCCAGGTTGCTTTCCAGGCGCGCGCAGGGCTGGCACCAGCCGGTGGTTTCGAATATAGCCTGGCCGATCCGGAAGCGGCGGCCCTTGAGGCTGAACAGATTGATGCCACTGATCACGAGATTACGCCGCAGGTCTTCAGGTCGGACTGGATGATTCTGCGCGCGCCCCATCAGCGCACTGATTACCGCCAGGTGCTCCCACTGAATCAACGTGACCTGCCGGGCATTGCGCACGCCGGGTCGGGCGTGATCGCCCGTCAGGCCAGCCTCGAGGCGCGCTTCCACGGCATCGAGTTCAAGCATCTGCGAACGTGATTGCGGGCGCACGCCGATCCAGCGTACACGGCCCTGTTGTGGCACCTCGGCAATCAGTTCCTGCAACGGGCTCACAGACTGATCCCGACGTCAAAAACGATGCTGCGCCCCAGGTTGCTGCGCAAGAAGTCTGGCGCATCTGGGTGAGCGAATAGCACGCGGGCAAAGGTCGGCCCGACCAAGGACAGCGAGCGCCAGCCCTGGCGCAGGTATTCGGTCGGCGGCGGGAAATGGCTGTTGAGGTCCAGCACTTCGCGTTTAAGGCTGGCGAAGGCAATGATGTCCAACTCGCCCAGGTCCATGCCGCGTTCTTTGTAGTTATGGGCTTTTTTGCGCAGGGTCGGTGCCAGCCTGAGTAAAAACTCATTGGCCGGAATACGCCGGGGCTTGGCCTCGCGACGCACCAGTTGGCTCAGGGAAAACGCACTGCGCCGGCGTTGCAGTTCGTCGCGCCATTCATCATTGAGGCGTCGGCCCTCGTCGAGCACAAAGAACACCTCGAAACTGGCATCGCGAAACAGCACATCCGGCGGCTCGCCGGCGGGGGCGAATTCGTCGGCACGATAAGGGATGTTCAGGCCCTGCAACAGGCGCTGGCAGACCCAACGCTCACGCTCCCATTTGCGGGCATTGGACAGGAACGCGTTGGCTTGCTCGGCCGCGATGGTCAGCAGGCGTAAATAATCTGAGTCATCCATAGGCCCAAGCTTAGCGTTCAATTGCGACAAGCAGAAAGCTTTGCATCGACTGGAGCCACATTGCGGGCGTAGTAGACTGCCAGTTAGCGGACGCCAACAACCAGGGAGCCTGCGGTGAAGGACAGAGGGGTGAGCACATGATCGGCGAAGAGCTGCTGTCACTGCAGACGCTGATCGTCGGCTGGTTGATTTACCTTCCGGTGTTGATCTGGGCGGTCTGTCGTGCGCCTTGGGTTGAGCTGTTCACCGACAGTCGGCGCCAGCACTTGCTGTTCGGCACGGTGTTCGCGTTGTTTTTGTTGTGGCTGGTGCGGCGCGATTTCGACACGGGCGTGTCCTATCACTTCATCGGCATGACGGCCGTGACCCTGCTGCTGGACTGGCCGCTGGCACTGGTGGGCAGTCTGGTGGCGCAAATGGGGCTAGTATTGCTGGGGCTCCAGGACCTGGATGCGGTCGGGGTCAATGGCGCGTTGTTTATTGTGCTGCCAGTGCTGGTCACCGAGTGTTGCGCGATTCTGGTGGAGCGTGCACAGCCGCGAAACCCCTTCGTGTACATCTTCGTTTCCGGGTTCTTCGCCGCCGCGTTGTCGGCGTTGCTGTGCCTGCTGCTGGCGTTGTGGCTGCTGTGGTTCGATGAGCGTTTCGAGATGCCGTACTGGCTCGAGGATTTTGTCGGCTACCTGTGGCTGATCATTTTCCCTGAGGCCTTCATCAATGGCATGGTCGTCAGTGCGCTGGTGGTGTTCTGCCCGGAATGGCTGGAGACCTTCAACCGCACCCGCTATCTTTCGGCCCCGTGGAAAGACGACGATCCCAAATTCTGAAATCGTCGACGCGGTGGATCAGTGACGCGGGTCGAAGTCGCCGCTGAACATTTCGTCCTCGGCATCGGGTGCCACGGGAATCTTGTGCTCTTCGGAGGCCCAGGCCCCCAGGTCGATCAGCTTGCAGCGGTCGGAACAGAATGGCCGGAATTTGCTCTCGGCGGTCCATTCCACGGGGGCGCCACAGGTTGGGCATTCGACGATTGTTTGCTGGCTCATGACTGGCCTCCAGGCAAAGTAAGATAAAAGTGATGCAGGCGTTCCACCTCGCTGTGCAGCCAGGCCAGGTCGCGGTCATTGAGCACGACGTCGTCGGCATGGCTGACGCGGTCCTGGCGGCTGGACTGGGCCTTGAGGATCGCCTGCACTTGCTGTTCGCTGGTCTGGTCGCGTTGCAGGGTGCGTTCGATCTGCAAGGTTTCGGGGGCATCGATCACCAGCACCCGTTGGGTCATGGCGTACTGCCCGGACTCGATCAACAGCGGCGAAACCAGAATCGCATAAGGCGATTTTGCCAGCGCCAGGTGGTGAGCGATTTCCTCGCCGATCAGCGGATGCAGCAGCGATTCCAGCCAGCGGCGTTGCTCGGGCACTTCGAAAATCAACTTGCGCAGCGCGGCACGATCCAGTTGACCATCGGCCTGCAGCACGCCGGGGCCGAAGTGTTCGGCAATCTGCGTCAGGGCCGGACGGCCCGGTTCCACCACCCAGCGAGCGGCATGATCGGCGTCGACCACATGAATACCCAGGTCGATAAAGTGTTGGGCGGCCGCGCTTTTACCGCTGCCGATGCCGCCGGTCAGGCCGAGAATCCAGGGTTTTTCCACAGGGCTATTCATTTCAAACCGACAAGCTGCCAATAGAGGTCGGTTATTTGACCACCCCAGAGCAATGCAATCCAGCCGGCAATGGCCAGATAAGGGCCGAAAGGGATCGGCGTCGAGGTTTTTGCCTGGCGCAGGCGCAATGTCGCCAGCCCGATAATGGCCCCGACCAGCGAAGAGAGGAGGATGACCAGCGGCAGAATCTGCCAGCCGCCCCAGGCGCCCAGCATCGCCAACAGCTTGAAGTCACCGTGGCCCATGCCGTCCTTGCCGGTGATCAGCTTGAACAGCCAGAACACCGACCACAGCACGCCGTAGCCAGCTATCGCGCCCCAGAGTGCCTCGTGTAACGACACGAACAGGCCGAAGCTGTTGACGATCAACCCCAGCCACATCAATGGCAACACCAGCACGTCCGGCAATAGCTGATGCTCGGCGTCGATCAGGCTCATCGCCAGCAAGCCCCAACTCAAGACCAGTACCAGGCCGGCCGGCCAACCGAAACCAAAGTGCCAGGCAACAAACGCCGACAACGCTCCACAGGCCAGTTCGGTCAATGGGTAGCGCGGGCTGATCGGTGCCGCGCAGGCCGAACAGCGCCCGCGCAAGCACACATAACTGAGCAGCGGAATGTTTTCCCAGGCACGGATCCGGTGAGCGCAGTGCGGGCATTGGGAGTGGGGCAGCACCAGGTTGTAGGTCGGCAGTGGCGTCTCGCCGGGCAGGCCGAGAATGTCGTGGGCCTGCACCCGCCATTCGCGTTCAAGCATCTTCGGCAGACGCCAGATCACCACATTGAGGAAGCTACCGACCAGCAGGCCGATGACGCCGGCGAGCAGGACGAATGCCTGCGGATACTGAGTGAGGATTTCATTGAGGGGCATGTCAGATCGCTGAGCCGAGTTGGAAGATGGGCAGGTACATCGCAACTACCAGGCCGCCGACGATAACACCCAGCACCACCATGATGAACGGCTCCATCAGGCTGGTGAGGTTGTCGACCTTGTGGTCGACATCGTCTTCGTAGAACCCCGCGACTTTGTCGAGCATAGCGTCCAGCGTGCCGGACTCCTCGCCGATGGCGGTCATTTGTATCGCCATGTTCGGAAAGACCCCGGAGGTGCGCATGGCGAAATTCAATTGCATGCCGGTCGCCACGTCTTGTCGGATGCGTAGCACCGCACGCTTGAACACGATATTGCCCGTGGCGCCGGCCACCGATTCCAGGGCTTGCACCAGCGGTACGCCGGCCGCGAACGTGGTCGACAGCGTGCGCGCGAACCTAGCCACGGCAGACTTGTACAGCAAGGCGCCGACCAGTGGCAGTTTCAACAGCCAGGCGTCCAGCCGATCGCGTACGGCCGGGGATGTCCGCACGGCATGGCGCGCCCCGAATCCCACCGCCGCCAGCGCACCGAGGATTGCCCACCACCAGGCCTGCATGAATTGCGACAAGCCGATGACCATCACGGTGAAGGCTGGCAACTCGGCGCCAAAGCCTTTGAACACGGACTCGAACTGCGGCACGACGTTGACCAGCAGAATCCCGGTGACAATCGCCGCGACGAACACCACTACCAGTGGGTAGGTCATGGCTTTCTTGATCCTGGCCTTCAGGTTTTCGCTTTTTTCCTTATAGGTCGCGACCCGCTCCAGCAAGGTATCGAGGGCCCCGGCCTGCTCGCCGGCATCCACCAGGTTGCAATACAGTTCATCGAAATAGCGCGGTTTCTTGCGCAGCGCAGCGGCGAGGCTATTGCCCGCTGCGATGTCCTGTTTCAGTTCGTCCACCAGCTTGCGCATGGCCGGGTTGTCGAAGCCTTCGCCGATGATGTCGAACGACTGCAGCAGCGGCACGCCAGCCTTCATCATCGTCGCCATCTGCCGGGTGAACAGGGCAATGTCCTGGGCCTTGATGCGCGGGGGCAGGGTGAGCAACGAGGGAGATTTCTTGCGCACCTTGCCGGGGCTGATGCCTTGCTTGCGCAACTTCGCCTTGATCAGCGCCGGGTTTTGAGCGCTGAGTTCTCCGCAGACTGTTGTGCCTTTGCGGTCGATGCCTTCCCATGCATAGACGCTGATTTTCGCTGCCTTGGCCGCCATGTTCAGTCCTGGTTAATCCGTTTTGAGGGGCTCTTATAGCCTAGTCAAACGGTGGAACCAAACCAGCACGGTGCAGGTGACAAAAAGCGTCAGATAGTGCTGATCCTGAGGGTAGGAAAGGGCGTTGCCGCCGGCACATACCTAGCCGAGCGGGACTATTGGCCTTGGCACAGGCTGTGCTGCCAAGGGGCAGATCATGAGATTCCGCCTCATGCATGGAGCTTGCCTGTGAAGTATCAAAAAGGTTTTACCCTGATCGAGCTGCTGGTCGTGGTGGCGATCATCGGGATTCTGGCCACGCTCGGTCTGCCGATGTATTCCAAATATCAGGCTCGGGCCAAAGTTACCGCGGCCCTCGCCGAGGTGTCGGCGATGAAAGTGCCGTTCGAGGACGTGGTCAATCAGGGGGACACGCCGGCGATCGCCAACGTCGCGCCCGCCGGTACGCCCTCGACCACTCACTGCGCCCTGGCGGTGATAGCGCCGACGCCGACGGGGACTGGTTCGATCCAGTGCACCTTGCAGAATGCGCCGGGTGCGGTGCAGGGAAAAACCGTCACCCTGACCCGGGATGAAACCAAGGGTTGGTCGTGCAAGAGCAGCGTGTCCGCAGATTACTTGCCCAAGGGCTGTGCAGGGTCTGCGTCTTGATGGGGTGAGCTCGATTGGCCCCGCCGGCGACCGTCATTATCGTGGCGAGGGAGCAAGCTCCCTCGCCGCATGCCCGTGTTTAAAGGAGCACTCTTGTTTGTCGACCATTTCGCAAATACTGGAAATAAAAGTCCAAAAATTCATCGACTTAGGAACTTTCCACAAAACCGCAACTTGCATGCAGAGTTTTTGGCTGGTCGTGCAATTTGCAAGATTTCGAAAATTTGCTGTTTTTTTAATATATTGATTTTTAAGGGTTTTTTATTATTTCGAAAGTTGGCACAGCGTTCGCAATATCCCTGGTAACCCTGCCGACACGACAACCGGCAGACTTTTCAGAAAAACAGGAGTTACTCGTATGAAGAAGTTCGCTATCGCTGCCGCTACTGCTACCGCGCTGACCCTGACCATGGCAAACGCGGCATTCGCCCAGACCACTCAGGCCACCCAGGCTCCGATGACCCTGGCGGCGGGTGAAATGACCAAGGCTTCAGAAGCTACTTCCGATACCTGGATCACTACCAAAGTTAAAAGTGACCTGATGACTGAAAAAGGCATTCCAGGCACCGACATCAAAGTCGAAACCAATAAAGGCGTGGTATCGCTGTCGTCGACGGTCGCTGTGACCGAGGCGCAGAAAACCACCGCTGTGGCCATCACCAAGAAAATCAAAGGCGTCAAGGCGGTTTCCGCTGACGGCCTGAAAGCCGAGTAAGGCTAAGGCTTCTCGCCTGGACCGGGAGAAGGCGCGACAGACGGGCCGAGACATACGTCTGTCGCAACCTTAGGGTTCATGCGACCGGCCACAAGGATGTGGCCACCACAGGCCCCGCGCACTCTCAGTGCCGGGGCCTGTTCTGTTGTAGGCGTCCATCAAACCGTAGGAGCAAGCTTGCTCGCGATAGCGGTCTTTCATTCAGCACGTGTGTCGAATGTTGGTCAGTCTTCGCGAGCAGGCTCGCTCCTACAGGGGTCATTCCGCATCCAGATGCATCGGTGTCACGACGCGGCCATTACTTTGCGCCTCGCCCAGGTTGGCATCGATGAAGTACACCCGGTCATCTTCCAGTTGGGTCTTGTCGACCAGGTAATCCTTGATGCTACTGGCGCGTTCCTGGCCCAGTTGGCGCAACAGCACGTCGCTGGAACTCCAGAACTTGATCACGTCGGCGCGCATTTTGGCGGTGCGCTCTTCCTTGCCCAGATCCTTCCATTCGGCAGGCGGCTGGGTTTTCAGGCGCGTGCGGTAGATGCCTTCGAGCAATGGGCCTTTTTCACTGTCCGGCACTTGCAGCAAGGAAGCCTGGGCTGGCACCTTGTCACCGCGGCGCTGGAGCATCTTGTAGTAGTTGTACTGGTATTCACGTTCCAGGCGCTGTTCGGCGATCAACGGGCCATCGCTGCTCTGGGCGGCGGTGCCTTCGATTTCCAGGCGCAGGGCCGGGCGTTCCTTGAGTGCCTTGGACAGTTTGTCCAGGGCGCCTTCGGCCTCTTTGTTCAGGTCGCTGGAGCCGGCGGCGAACGAGACGTTGCCCAAATCTTCCGAACCACCGCCGTTGATCAGCCCGCCAATGAGCTTGAACGGGGCTGCGGCCGCCTTGACGATCAGGTTGCGCAAGGTCTGCCAGACAATCGGCATCACACTGAACTGTGGGTTGTTGAGGTCACCGGTGACCGGCAACTCGATGGAAATTTTCCCGTCGACGTCCTTGAGCAAGGCAATCGCCAGTTTCAGCGGCAGGCTCACGGCATCCGGGCTGTCGACTTTTTCACCCAGTTGCAGTTGTTCGACCACCACTTTGTTTTCGGCCTTGAGCTGGCCTTTAGTGATTTGGTAATGCAGGTCGAGGTTGAGTCGCCCCTTGCGGATGCGGTAGCCGGCGAACTTACCGGAGTAGGGCGTCAGCGTTGTCAGTTCCACGCGTTTGAAGCTGGTGGCGATGTCGAGGCTGGCCATTGGGTCGAACGGGTTGACCGCGCCCTTGATGGTCACCGGCGCATAACGGTCGACCTTGCCCTTGACGTCGACGCTGGCCGGTTTTGGCTGACGGCTGTCGATGGTGCCGATTTGCCCGTTGAGCTGCTGGATGGCGGTGGCAAAGTTCGGGGTCAGGCTGAAATCGGCGAAGTTGGCCGAACCGTCATTGATGAAAATGCCGCCGATGTGGATGCCCAGCGGCTTTTCCTGGCTGGCCGGTTTGCTCGCCGCCGGTTTTGCTCCGGTGCTCGCCGGCTGCGCAATCAGCAGGTCATCGATGTTGGTGGTGCGATCATCGTTGATCATGAACCGCGCATAGGGCTGGAACAGGTTGACCTTATCGATCGACAGGCTGTCGCCGTGCTGATAGTTCAGGCCTTCGACGACGACTTGTTGCCACTTGAGGAAGTCACGGGTTTTCAGGGTGTCCAGGGTATGCAGCTGATCGACCTGGGCGCGGCCGGTGACGTTGAACGCCAAAGGCTCGGTACTTTTCAGGTTGACCGCCAGATCGCTGCCGAGCATGCCGCTGCGCAGTTCCAGGCGAATGAACGGGGTGATGTAGGACTGCGCGACGCGCAGGTCGATGTCCTTGGTCTGCACCTTTAGCCGGGCGCTGATTGGGGCCAGGTTGACCTCGCCATCGGCCAGGAGCTTGCCTTGCTTGCCGACGCCGGTATCGAGCTTGAGGGTGAAAGGCGAGCCGTTGAGGCTGTCGAAGTTCTGCAAATCCAGATTCAGCGGCGCCAGGTCCACGGCGACGGCAGGTTGCGCCTTGCGATCGGCCAGATGCACCTGGTAATCGCGCAGTTGCACATCCTTGAGCAGCACTTGCCAGGGTTTGCCGGGCGCGGCCGGTTCAGGTTTCGGTGAGTCGGCCGCCGCAGGAGCGCTAACGGGTTCGGCGTCCGCCTTGGCTTTGGCGGCGGGTTTTGGCGGTTGGCTGGCGAACAGTTTCTGCCAGTCGAGCTGGCCGTCGGACTCCAGCGCCGCCCAGGTTTCCAGTTTGTTGCTGCGGATCTTGCCGACCACCACTTGCTGCTTGGCCAAGTCCACGGTGGTCTCGCTGACGTCCAGGCGTTCGAGCTTGACCAGTGGCCGGCCATCCGGGGCCTTGATCGCAAAGGGCGCGATGTTGATCGCCACATTGCTCAACAGCAGCTCGGTTTCCTTGGCCAGGTTGAGCTTGTAGTCGGTGCTGATGCTCATGACCCCGCTTTCGAGGTCCAGCGGCACGGCGTCGCGCACATAAGGCCAGAAGGCTTTCATCTTGCCGTCGGTGATTTTCAGCTTACCTTCGGAGGCGAGCGGGATCAGGCTGAAGTTGCCGCTCCAGTCGATCTGCCCACCGTTGGGGCCGACGGCCATCAACGTCATGTCGGCGCTGTCTTCGGGCAGGGTGCTGAGGTTTTTCAGCTCGAAGTCGAGTGTGTCGTAGAGAAACTCGATAGGTTCGCTGGGCCGCGCATCTTCAAAGTGCACGGCCCCCCCGGCCAGTTTGATCCGCTCGATGCGCAGCGGGAACGGCTTGGCATTCGGGTCGGCGGGCGTGGGTTCGCTGGCGGGCAGTTTGAATAGCCCGAGCAGATTGAGTTTGCCGTCCTTGCTGAAGAGGATTTCGGTCTTGGGCTTGTCCAGTTCGACGTCCGACAGATGTACTGCCTTGGTCCACAGGCTGTCGAGTTGCAGGTTGGCGTACAGGCGTTCGAAGGCGACCTGCTCCTTGCCGGGCTCGCCGATGTTCAAACCCCAAAGGGTCAGTTCAAGGCTGAACGGATTGAACTCGATCCGTTGGAGCGTGGCGGGGGTGGTGGCGAAATGGGCCAGTTGCTGGTTGGCAACGCGCAGTGCGACGCCCGGTAAAATCAGAAAACCCAGCAAGCTGTAGAGGGCCAGAGCAGTCAACAAGGCGCCGATGGCGCGTATCAATCCTTTGTACATGTGCGGCTTCATCTGTCTGAATCGGAGTGCCTTGGAGTATGGCACGCGTTTCCGGTTCCGAAGTGATCGCCCTGTTGCGGATGTTTCAGATTTATCCCACAGCGATCAGAGCTGCAGGATCAGGGTTTTCAGCGGTGGTTGTTGATCCAACGACGGGAAATCACCCCCAGGTTTCATCACGCTCCACTCACGCACCGGCCGCCCGGCCTTTTCGGCACAGCGCAGCACTTGCTCGCGCCAATCCTCCATGCCGACCTTCGCCAGGTTGTTGCAGCAGATCAGCACGCCGTTGTCGGCGGTGGTCAGTAGGGCGGGTTTGAGCAGGCTCTGGTAGTCGCGCAGCAGGTCGACCGTGCCGAAGGCGCTCTTGGCCCAGGCCGGCGGGTCGAGCAGGACCAAATCGTACTGGCGCTGTTCCAGGCGCGGGTAGCTCGGCAGTTTTTGCCCGCGACGCTGGCTGATCGGCAGGCCGGCCAGTTGGCGAATGGCCGGGAAGTAGTCGGACTGGATGAACGCCATGGTCGGCAATTGCGGGTTGAGCAAACCGTTCTCGCGACCCACCGCCAGATTGCCTTCGGCGAAGTCCAGGTTGCACACCTCGCGTGCGCCACCGGCGGCAGCGCTGAGGCCGACACCACAGGTGTAGGCGAACAGGTTCAGCACGCTTTTGCCTGCGCTGTGCTCCTTGACCCAGCCGCGGGTGTTGCGCAAGTCGAGGAACAGCAGCGGGTCCTGCCCGGCATGGCGCCCGCGCACCCGATAGTTCAGGCCCCACTCGTGGCCGACCAGGTCTTGCAGGGCGGCGTCGTCGGCGCGGTAGACGATGTCTTCGCGGTCGATGCGCGAATTGCCACGGGAGCGGTCGTTGTAGACGAGCAGGCTCTCGAACCCCAGGTGCTGGTTGATGGCCTCATGCAGTTGCAGCAGCGCCTCGCGCTCCAGTGGCTGGTGGAAACTTTGTACCAGCAGTTGTGGGCCGTAGCGGTCGACGGTCAGGCCACCGGCGCCTTCCTGGCTGCCGTGGAACAGGCGATAGCAATCGGTGCCTTGCTGGTGCAGTTCGGCGAGCAGGTCTTGGCGATGATCGAGGGCGGCGCGCAGCGCCTGATTCAAGGATGACATGCTGGGCGCCTTGCAGGAGGGAATGGGGCGCGGGAGTTTAACAGCTATAGGAGGACCTGTAGGCGCTGGCTTGCCAGCGAAAGCGGTTTGTCAGCGCTATCGTCTTCGCTGGCAAGCCAGCTCCTACAGGCCCATCCGTCGTCTGGCGCGTTGTACAGAGCCGTTACGCACCGCCCATCGCAGCATCGGCGCACTGCGGTTGACGCTGGCGCGGATCAGCTTGCGTTGCAGCGGGTTCTGGCTGACGCCGAGCATGTCACTGGCCCAGTCCGGTAGCAAGTCGATCCCGGCCAGCATCATCAACCCGCCGAACGGTTTGGCCAAACGGCTGGGGGAGGGCGCATTCAGCAACAGGCGCAGCACTTCGCGGCTGCGGTCGTCGCACAGCAGCTGTGGGCGGATGTGCTCAAGGTAATCGGCAATGGCCTGCCGCGAGCGCGGTACGTCCCGGGCGCCGAGGCGTTCGGCGATCAGGGCGATTTCCGCGTAGTAGCGATCCTGGTCGGCCACTGAAAGATGCGGATTGCGATAGCGCAAATGCGCAGCCAGGAAGTTGCTGACTTCCGCGACATGCACCCAGGTCAGCAGGTCGGGGTCGCTGGCGGCGTAGGGCCGTCCATCCGGTGCCGTACCGGTAATCTGCAAGTGAATGGTGCGCACTTTCTCGATCAACCAGTCGGCGTCTTGTCGCGAGCCGAAGGTCGTGCCAGAGATGAATTGCCCGGTACGACGCAAACGCCCGAGCATGTCTTCACGAAAATTCGAGTGGTCCCAGACCCCGGCCAATGCCAGCGGATGCAAGGCCTGCAGCATCAGCGCGCTAATGCCGCCGATCAGCATGCTGCTGAAGTCGCCATGGACCTGCCAGCTGACCGAGTCCGGCCCGAACAGGCCAGGATCGCCCTTGGGGTTTTCCAGGTCGAGCTTGCCCAGGGATAGACCGGTCAGGCTCATGATCTGGGTTTCGATGCGGGTGCGGATGAATTCCATGAGTACTCTGTAATTTCTGAAGGAGCGAGCTTGCTCGCGATGGACTTCAACGGTAACGCGTTTCTCCTGAATGTACGCGGCGCGCTTGAGTTCATCGCGAGCAGGCTCGCTCCGACAATGGCCCGTCATTGATTCAGGCGATTGTCGATCAGCCCCTGCACCACGCTCGGGTCAGCCAGGGTCGACGTATCGCCCAGGCTGTCCAGCTCGTTGCAGGCAATCTTGCGCAGGATGCGCCGCATGAGCTTGCCTGAGCGGGTTTTCGGCAAGGCCGGCGCCCACTGGATCAAGTCCGGTTTGGCGAAACTGCCGATTTCCTGGCTGACCAAGGCCAGCAGTTCTTTCGTCAGCTCATCGCTAGTGTCGACGCCATTCATGGGCGTGACGAAGGCATAAATGCCCTGGCCCTTGACGTCATGGGGGTAACCGACCACGGCGGCCTCGGCGATGCTGTCGTGCAGCACCAGGGCGCTTTCCACTTCGGCGGTGCCGATGCGGTGGCCAGACACGTTGATCACGTCGTCGATGCGCCCGGTGATCCAGTAGTCGCCATCTTCATCGCGCCGCGCACCATCACCGGTGAAGTAGTAGCCGGGGTAGGGTTTGAAGTAGGTGTCGACCATGCGTTGCGGGTCGCGATAGACGCTGCGGATCTGCGCCGGCCAACTGGACTTGATCGCCAGCACGCCGCTGCCCGCGCCCTTGATTTCCTTGCCTTGCTCATCGAGCAGCGCCAGTTGCACGCCGAACATCGGTTGTGTCGCACAACCGGGCTTGATCCGTTGCGCACTGACCAAGGGGCTGATCATGATGCCGCCGGTCTCGGTCTGCCACCAGGTATCGACGATGGGGCAGCGCTCTTCGCCGACCACGTGGAAATACCATTCCCAGGCTTGCGGGTTGATCGGTTCGCCGACGCTGCCGAGCAATCGCAGGCTGGCGCGGGACGTGCCCTGCAACGGCCCGGGACCTTCGCGCATCAACGAGCGCAGGGCGGTCGGCGCGGTGTAGAAAATGTTCACCTTGTGCTTGTCGATCACTTGCCAGAAGCGTGCGGTCGTCGGGTGACTTGGCACGCCTTCGAAGATCAGCGTGGTCGCGCCGTTGGCCAGCGGCCCATAGACGATGTAGCTGTGGCCGGTGACCCAGCCGACGTCGGCGGTGCACCAGAAGACCTCGCCATCGCGGTAGTCCAGCACGTACTTGAAGGTCATCGCCGCTTGCAGCAGGTAGCCACCGGTGGTGTGCAACACGCCTTTGGGTTTGCCGGTGCTGCCGGAGGTGTAGAGGATGAACAGTGGGTCTTCGGCGTCCATCGACTCGGGGAGGCAGTTGGCGCTCGCCTCGCTCAAGGCTTGCTGATAGTGGATGTCCCGGCCTTCGACCCAGTCCACCTCGACCTTGGTATGGTCGACCACGATCACGGTGCTGACATTCGGGCAACTTTGCAGTGCCTTGTCGACCTTTTCCTTGAGCGGCACGGCTTTCCCGCCGCGCACGCCTGCGTCAGCAGTGATGACCGTCTGGCAGTCGGCGTCAAGAATCCGGTCGCGGACCGAGTCGGGGGAAAAGCCGCCGAACACCACCGAGTGCACCGCGCCGATGCGCGTGCAGGCAAGCATGGCGTAGGCCGCTTCGGGAATCATCGGCATGTAGATGCACACGCGGTCGCCTTTTTTCACACCACGGCTTTTCAGCACGTTGGCCAGGCGGCAGACGTGTTCGTGCAGTTGTTTGTAGGTAATCGAGGTGGAGTCGTTCGGGTCGTCGCCTTCCCAGATGATCGCGGCTTGGTCGCCGCGTTTCTCCAGGTGTCGGTCGATGCAGTTGTAGCTGACGTTCAACTGCGCGCCGGCAAACCAGCTGGCTTCACCGGTTTTCAGGTTGTAGCGCTGGACGGTTTCCCAGGGCGCGCTCCAGTCGAGAAAACGCGTGGCCTGTTCGGCCCAGAAGGTGCTGGGGTGTTCGATGGATTGGCGGTACAGGCGCTGATAGTCGTCTTGACTCAGTTGTGCGGCCCGGCGGACGGCATCGGCTTTGGGGAACGTGCTGATATCGAACATGACGGTTCCTTATTCTTGTTTTTCAACAAAGATTAAGATGCGCCGACCGATCAATGGGTTCAAGAGGGACGCGTAGCGACTCTCGTAGGCGCTGGCTTGCCAGCGAAAGCGGCGGATCAGTCGATGTATGTGCTGAATGACACACCGTCTTCGCTGGCAAGCCAGCTCCTACAAGGTGGATATCGCCCTGCAGGAGTGGCTGTCAAATCAACCGCGGTGACGACCACGGAAGTAGTTGATCAAGCCTTGGGTCGATGCGTCCTCGGCCGGGGTTTCTTCGCTGCCCACCAGACGGTTGTAGACACCCTTGCCCAACTCCTTGCCCAGCTCCACGCCCCACTGGTCGAAGGCGTTGATGCCCCAGATCACGCTTTGCACGAAGACCTTGTGCTCGTACATCGCCACCAGCGCGCCGAGGCGACGCGGGCTGATGCGCTCGACCACCAGGGTGTTGCTCGGACGGTTGCCCGGGATCACCTTGTGCGGCGCGAGTTTTTGCACATCGGCTTCACTCATGCCTTTGTCGCGCAACTCGATTTCGGCCTCGCCCAGGGTCTTGCCGAGCATCAGCGCCTGGCTCTGCGACAGGCAGTTGGCGTACAGCCACTGGTGGTGGTCGGACACCGGGTTGAAGCTGACGATCGGCACGATGAAGTCGGCCGGGATCACCTGGGTGCCCTGATGCAGCAACTGGTGATAAGCGTGCTGACCGTTGCAACCCACGCCGCCCCAGATCACCGGCCCGGTGTCGGTGGACACAGGCTTGCCGTCCTGGCGCACGCTCTTGCCGTTGGACTCCATGTCCAACTGTTGCAGGTGCTTGGTGATGTTACGCAGGTAGTGGTCGTACGGCAGGATCGCGTGGCTTTGCGCACCCCAGAAATTGCCGTACCACACGCCGAGCAAGGCCAGCAGCACCGGCATGTTCTGTTCGAATGGCGCGGTCTGGAAATGCTGGTCCATGGTGTAGGCACCGGACAGCAGTTCCTTGAAGTTGGACATGCCGATCGCCAGTGCGATTGGCAAGCCGATGGCCGACCACAGCGAGTAACGACCGCCGACCCAGTCCCACATCGGGAAGATGTTCTCTTCGCGGATGCCGAACGCCACGGCGGCGGCGTTGTTGCTCGATACCGCGATGAAGTGGCGGTGAAGCTCGGCTTCCGAACCACCCTGGGCCAGGTACCAGGCACGGGCAGCCTGGGCGTTCTTCAGGGTCTCGAGGGTGTTGAAGGATTTCGACGAGACGATGAACAGCGTGGTCTCGGCGCGCAGCTTTTGCGTCAGCTCGTGGAATTCGGTGCCGTCGATGTTCGCCAGGTAGTGGCAACGCACGCCTTTTTGGGCGTAGGACAGCAGGGCTTCAGAGACCAGTTCCGGGCCGAGGAACGAACCACCGATGCCGATGTTGACCACGTCAGTGATCGGTTTCTCGCTGTAGCCGCGCCACAGGCCGTCATGGATGCGGCCCACGAGATCGGTGATCTGGTTCAGTACTTTGTGCACTTCGGGCATCACGTTGACACCGTTGACCGACAGCTTGTCGCCGACCGGGCGGCGCAGCGCGGTGTGCAGGGCCGGACGACCTTCGGAAGAGTTGACGATTTCGCCGTCGAACAATGCCTTGATCGCGCCTTTGAGGTCGACTTCGTCGGCCAGGCCCACCAGCAGGTTGCGGGTCTCGGCGTTGATCAGGTTCTTCGAATAGTCGAGAAACAGACCGCAGCTGCTCAGGGTGAATTGAGTAAAGCGTTGCGGATCGGCATTGAAAGCCTCCCGCATGCTGAAATCCTGCATGGCTTGGCGGTGGTCATTCAGCGCTTGCCAGGCGGGCAGAGCGGTAACGTCGTGAGGAGTGCGGTAATACGCCATCGCTGCGGGTTTCCTTTTTACTTGAACGGCCTTTTGAACACAAAAAAGCCCGGAACGCTGCGGGTGGGCGTCCGGTCAACTGCGTCGACACGATTTTGTGGCGCAGGGCGAATACAGTAACTCTCGCGCTGCGATCTGTCTTGACTTTGTCTGACCCGTTCCTGGTACTTTTTTATACATTGCACCGGGAACGGGCCGACAAACGGATGGGAAATGCGCTTTGGCTCGATCAGGCGACCTGAACCGGAATGGCGTTGCTGGTGTGGCTCAGTTCATTGCCTGGAGCCATGTAGAGCATGCGTGGCTTGAAATTGAGCAGTTCGGCTTCGCTGTAGTGGGCGTAGGCACAGATGATCACACGGTCGCCGACCTTCGCCTTGTGCGCTGCGGCGCCGTTCACCGAGATCATGCGCGAACCTTCTTCGCCACGGATGGCGTAAGTGGTGAAGCGCTCGCCGTTGTCGACGTTGTAGATCTGGATCTGTTCGTACTCACGGATGCCGGACAGGTCCAGCCATTCGCCGTCGATGGCGCAGGAACCTTCGTAATCGAGGACAGCATGGGTGACTTCGGCGCGATGCAGCTTGGCTTTGAGCATGATGGCGTGCATGGATGTTTCCCAGGTCGGCGGGCGGTTGGCCCGGAGGGTCTATGGGTTTAGCCGCTCCCTGTAGGAGCGAGCTTGCTCGCGAAAGCAGACTTTCAGCTGACACCTGGGTCGACTGACACGACGCTTTCGCTGGCAAGCCAGCTCCTACAAGGGCTTGCGGTGTTTAGAGGGGCGCGTCGAGGTTCAGGTGCAGGTTGTCGATCAACCGTGTCGTCCCGAGGAAAGCCGCCACCAGGATCACCAGGTCACGATCCTGCGCCGTCGCCGGGCGCAAGGTCAGTGCATGGCGGATTTCCAGGTAGTCAGGGCGCAGGCCTGCCGCTTCGAGCTGTTGGCGCTGCGTATCGATCAGAGCCGGGAAATCACGTTCGCCCTGCTTGATCGCCTCGCTGATCGCGGTCAGCGTGCGGTAGACCACCGGCGCCACGGCTCGCTGTTCCTCGTTGAGGAAGCCGTTGCGCGACGACAGCGCCAGGCCATCGGCTGCGCGAACGGTCGGCTCGCCGATGATCTGGATCGGCATGTTCAGGTCGTGGACCAGTGCACGAATCACCGCCAGTTGCTGGAAGTCTTTCTCGCCGAAAATCGCCAGGTCCGGCTGGACCATGTTGAACAGTTTGCTGACCACCGTCGCTACGCCTTCGAAATGCCCGGGACGGCTGGCGCCGCACAGGCCTTCGGACAATTGCGGGACGCTGACGCGGGTCTGGCCATCCATGCCGTCCGGGTAGATTTCGTCAACGCTGGGCGCGAACAACAAGTGGCAACCGGCCTGGAGCAGTTTTTCCTGGTCGGCAGCGAGGGTGCGCGGGTATTTGTCGAGGTCTTCGCCAGCGCCGAATTGCAGCGGATTGACGAAAATGCTCGCGACCACGAAGTCCGCCCGCTGGGAGGCTTTGGTCACCAGCGCCACGTGACCGCTGTGCAGGTTGCCCATCGTCGGCACCAAGGCAATGCGCTTGCCTTCGCTGCGGGCACGGGCCACGGCGGCCCGCAATTCGCGTACGGTTTTTACGGTGTTCATGCAGAAAATCCGTGCTCAATCCCAGGGAAAGTCGCCGCTTTGACTTCAGTCACGTAGGCGCTCAATGCAGCTTCAATGCTGGTCTGGCCAGTCATGAAGTTTTTCACGAATTTTGGCACGCGACCGGTAATGGACAGCCCGAGCATGTCGTGCAAAACCAGTACCTGGCCATCGGTGCGGTGGCCGGCGCCAATGCCGATCACCGGAATGCTCACGGCCTGGGTGATTTCTTCGGCCAGTTCGCTCGGCACGCACTCCAGCAGCAGCATGGCCGCGCCAGCCTGCTCCAGGGAAATCGCGTCGGCACGCATCTGTCGTGCCTGGTTTTCATTACGGCCCTGAACCTTGTAGCCACCGAGGATGTTCACCGATTGCGGCGTCAGCCCCATGTGCGCGCACACCGGGATGCCGCGTTCGGCCAGCAGACGGATCGAGTCGGCCAGCCACAACGCGCCTTCGACCTTGACCATGTGCGCGCCGGCCTGCATCAACAGGGCGCTGTTGGTCATGGCTTGTTCGGTGGTGGCGTAGGCCATGAACGGCAGGTCGGCGAGGATCAGGGCATCGCCGTTACCGCGTTTGACGGCGGCCACGTGGTAAGCCATTTCCGCGGTGGTGACCGGCAAGGTGCTGTCGTGGCCCTGCAAAACCATGCCGAGGGAGTCGCCCACCAGCAGCACTTCGACGCCAGCCTGATTGCAGGCGTGGGCGAAGGTTGCGTCGTAGCAAGTCAGCATGGTGATCTTTTCACCTTTTTGCTTGAGACCTTGCAGGGTGGTCAGGGTGATGGCTGGCATGAAAAGTTCCTCATTCAGGCGCTGTGGAAACTACTGCGAGTAACGCGCGTGATTCTTCGTTAAATACAGGCGCACGTTCTGTAGCCGTGCTTTTAAGGCCTGGATTGCGCCCTTCAACGCCGTGTTGGCGGCAGCGGGACGCCTATAGTCGTGAGGAGAACGAGGGAAGTCAATTGCATGTGTTACCGCGTTGTTACGGGTGCGGTGTTACCGGAGTAACTGATGCGATTCAGCAGCAGATCTTGTGCGCGACACAACACCACTGTGGGAGCGGGCTTGCTCGCGAAAGCGGCCTGACAGTCAATTTTCATGTTGAATGTTAAATCGTCTTCGCGAGCAAGCCCGCTCCCACAAGGGGATTTCGGTCAGTTCGGGGGGAGGCGTTCCAGGCCGACGAACGGGCAGGCCTTGAGCAGCTCGGCCAGGGTGCGGCCGTCGGACAGGCGTTGGTCCGCTGGGGCCAGCTCGGCCAGCGGGTACAACACGAACGCCCGTTCCTGCATGTGATAGTGCGGCACCTTGAGGCGCGGTTCGTCGATCAGCCGATCACCGAACAGCAAGATGTCGAGGTCCAGCGTACGTGGGCCCCAGCGTTCAAGGCGCTTGCGACCCTGGCCGGTTTCGATGGCTTGCAAGGCATCCAGCAGGTCCAGCGGTGCCAGCGTGCTGTCGAGGGCGGCCACGGCATTGGTGTAACGCGGTTGGCCAGGCAGCAGCGAGTCGCTTTGATAAAACGCAGAAACGCCGGCCAGTGCCGATTGCGGCAACTGCGCCAGCGCCTCGACGGCGCTGCGCAATTGTTCGGCGGGGTCAGCCAGGTTGCTGCCCATGCCGATGTAGATGCGATCCATGGATTACTCGCCCGTTGTGCTCGACGCGCCGGCAGCACGCTTGCGCTTGGAGCCACCGCTGCGGCGTCGCTTGCGCGGGGCGCCGGTGCCTTCTTCCTTGCCGCTGAGGTCGCGAATCATGTCGCGGCGTTCGCTTTCATTGGCGTCCTGGTAGTCCGTCCACCATTCGCCCAGGCCGTCGGTTTGCTCGCCGGCGTTTTCGCGCAGCAGCAAGAAGTCGTAACCGGCGCGGAAACGCGGATTGTCCAGCAGCAGGTCGGCGCGTTTGCCGCTGCGGCGTGGAAGGCGCTCCTGCATGTCCCAGATCTCGCGGATCGGCATGGTGAAGCGTTTTGGAATCGCGATGCGTTGGCACTGTTCGGCAATCAGTTCGTGCGCCGCTTCCTGCATCGCCGGAATCGGCGGCATGCCACGTTCCTGCAGGCGCAGGACACGGGCCGGCAGGGCAGGCCAGAGCAGGGCTGCAAACAGGAACGCCGGGGTCACCGGTTTGTTCTGCTTGATCCGCAGGTCGGTATTGATCAGTGCTTCGCTGATCAGCGTGTGGGTATAGGTCGGGTTGTATTCCAGTGCTTCGGCGCTGGCCGGGAACAGTGGATCGAACAATTGCAGGTCGACCAGCATCTCGAACGTATCGGCGGCGTGGCCGGAGAGGAATAGCTTGAGCACCTCTTCGAACAGGCGAGCCGACGGAATCTCACGCAGCATCGGCGCCAGGTCGCGAATCGGCTGGGCGCTGTGTTTTTCGATGCCGAAGTTCAGCTTGGCGGCGAAACGCACGGCCCGCAGCATGCGTACCGGGTCTTCCTGGTAGCGTTGCTTTGGGTCGCCGATCAGGCGGATCAGGTGATTGCGGATGTCGTGTACGCCGTTGGCGTAGTCGAGGATGCGTTCACTGACCGGATCGTAATACAGGGCATTAATGGTGAAGTCGCGGCGTTGCGCGTCCTCTTCCAGGGTGCCATAGACGTTATCGCGCAGGATGCGCCCGCTTTCGTTGCGCGAAGACTGGTTGCTGTCTTCCTCGTCTTCGTTTTGCGGGTGATTGGCACGGAAAGTTGCGACCTCGATGATTTCGCGGCCGAAGTGGATGTGCACGAGCTTAAAGCGGCGGCCGATGATCCGTGCGTTACGGAATTCGGCACGTACCTGCTCGGGTGTGGCGCTGGTGGCAACATCGAAGTCTTTCGGGGTGATACCCAGCAGCATGTCGCGCACGCAACCGCCGACCAGGTAAGCCTGATAGCCGGCGCTCTGCAGGCGTTCAACGATATTCACCGCGTAACGGCTGAATTGCGCCTTTTGCAGCGAGTGTTGGCCGCTGTTGAGCACTTCAGGCGTGCTGCGAATGTGTTGCGTAGGACGCTTGGGCGTCCGGAGTGACTGGAACAGCTTCTTCAGCATGGGATGCACTGTTTGAAGGAATATTCGGCCATATCATAAGAATGACCGCATGATGGGCGGGGATTCTAGCATTTAGTCGGGGGATGGTGTAGGACACAGCAGATTTGAGCTGTAGGTCGCGGCCTGTAGGCGCTAGCTTGCTCGCGATGGACGGTTGCGAAGCAGCCCAAGCGCTTGAGAGATTCGGAAATCATACCAGTACTGGCGCACTGGAACGGGGGCAAGCACCCTCGCCACAAACTACAAGGGGAGCCGAAGCTCCCCAAGAAGTAGTTGCATGCTCTATTTTTATTTTTGGTTTCGGGCTTCTTGTTTTTGTTGAGTGCCCTCGCCATGAAGCATTACTTCATGACCCTCCCAAATCGGGAGCCAAGAGCAAACGGATTGCTTTGGTCGCTGAATTGCAGTGATCTTGCGATCCAACCAGTACAGGCTCTGTCTTAGGACAGTTTTTGTTGTTCTCGGCCTGGTCGTGGGGCGAGCCCCAAATACAACGCCTCTCCAAAAAAATCAGTTAGCTGCGCCTCTCGCCGTCTTGTTTTTATTGTGCGTGAGTCGATTCGTCTTATTTTTATTGTCTTGTGCATTACTTGTTATTGTTCTTGTACCAAACATATAGCAGGGTGCGTGCCAACTTTTGCGAAACCCTGTAAAACAAGGGGTTAGGCCGTCAGACCGCTTTGTTTGAGGCCAAAAAAAACCGGGGCTTCGTTACCGTAAGCCCCGGCTTCTGTTACGTGAAAAAGCTGGGGTAACAGTTTTTTCACATTGTCACGTGTTACCCGCACATGAGACAGGTGGGATTCAGCTTTCGCTGGCCACCCCTGACTTGCGCCGCGGAATGCCCAGGCGCTGACGGCGCTCCCACAGGCATTTGCGGCTGACGCCGAGTTTGCGCGCCAACTCGGTTTCGGTCATGTGGTCCTGGTGTTCGAGGACGAAATGCTGGAAGTAGTCTTCCAGTGACAGATCCTCAGTCGGTTCGTGATTGTTGTTACTGGCGCTACCATTGCCCTGTTGTGGGGGCAGGCCAATGAACTCGTCGTCTTCCAGGTCGCCCAGTTCAATGTCGATGCCCAGCAGCTCGGCAGAAATTTCCGGGCTTTCGCAAAGGATGACGGCACGCTCAACAGCATTTTCGAGTTCACGGACGTTACCTGGCCAGGAGTAATGACGAATGGCCTGCTCGGCATCCGCGGCAAACTTCAGGTCGGTGCGGTTGATCCGCGCACTTTGCCGCGCGAGGAACGCATTGGCGATTTCATTGACGTCCGCACCGCGTTCACGCAGAGCGGGTAGCTTCAGTGCGATAACGTGCAGGCGATAGTACAAGTCTTCGCGGAACTGGCCGATCTTCGCCAGGCTCTTGAGGTCACGGTGAGTCGCGGCGATCAGGCGCACATCGACCTTCTGCGACTGCACCGAGCCGACGCGACGGATTTCACCTTCCTGCAACACGCGCAGCAGGCGAGCCTGGGCTTCCAGCGGTAGTTCACCGATTTCGTCAAGGAACAGCGTGCCACCATCCGCCGCTTCCACCAGACCGGCACGCCCGGCGCTGGCGCCGGTGAAGGCGCCTTTCTCGTGACCGAACAGTTCGGACTCGATCAGGCTTTCCGGAATGGCCGCGCAGTTCACCGAAATCATCGGCGCCTTGGCACGTTTGGACAGGTTGTGCAGGGCGCGCGCCACCAGTTCTTTACCGGTGCCGGATTCACCCTGGATCAGCACGTTGGAGTCGGTTGGCGCGACTTTGCGGATCTTGACGTACAGGTCCTGCATCGGAGGGCACGAGCCGATGATGCCGATTTCACCATTGCTGTTGTCGGCACCGGGTTTTGCTGCTCCACTGGCAGCTTTTCCGGGCACCGCTTCACCCCCGGCCTGGGCCGTTTGACGGTCACGCAGGATTCGCGCGGCGGCTTGCAGCATTTCGTCGTGGTCAAAAGGCTTGGCGATGTAGTCCACCGCGCCCATTTTCATCGAGTCGACCGCCGAGCGCAGGCTGGCATAGCTGGTCATGATCAGCACCGGCGTGCCTTGGGCAAGCTTGATCAATTCGGTGCCAGGTGCGCCCGGCAGGCGCAGGTCACTGATGATCAGGTCGAACGAGGGGATGGTGAAGCGTTCTTGTGCTTCCTGCACTGAACCGGCTTCGCTGACCTGGTACTGGTTACGTTCCAGCAGGCGGCGCAAGGCGGAGCGGATAATGGTTTCGTCTTCGACGATCAAAATGTGCGGCATTGATTCGATACTCTCGACGGTCTCAGTTCACAGCGGACGTCGCTTCGACATGACGCGGCAAGGTAACCCTGATTCGGGTGCCGCGTTGGCTTTGAACATCAGCCGGGCTGTCGATGGTGATTTGTCCATAATGCTCTTCAACGATGGAATAGACCAGTGCAAGGCCCAGACCGGTGCCTTCGCCAGGGTCCTTGGTGGTGAAGAAAGGTTCGAACAATCGGTCCATGATGCTCGCCGGAATACCGCTGCCTTCGTCTTCCACGATCAGGTCGACCGTGTGTTCGCCGGCTTCGCTCTTGACCCGCACTGCACTGCCGGGAGGCGAGGCGTCACGGGCATTCGAGAGTAGATTGATCAGCACCTGGGCCAGCCGCTGCGGGTCGCCTTCGACCCAGTGATCGGGGTCGCACAGGTTGTAGAACTGCACTTCGAAATTGCGTCGGTTCAGGGCCAGCAGGCCGATGGCGTCCTGGGCCACTTCGGCCAGACAGACGGGCTCGTCACTGTGCTGATGGCTGCCGGCGTGGGCAAAGCTCATCAATGACTGGACAATGCGCGATACGCGTTTGGTCTGCTCAAGGATCTGCCCGCTAATCTCCTTCAACTCACCATCTTCTTCGCGTTCTTCGCGCAGGTTTTGCGCCAGGCAGGCGATGCCGGTGATCGGGTTGCCGATTTCGTGGGCCACACCCGCCGCCAGTCGGCCAATGCTCGCCAGACGCTCGGAATGCACCAGTTTGTCCTCGAGCATCTGGGTTTCGGTCAAGTCTTCGACCAGCAACACCAGGCCACTGTTACCTGGCGCAAGCGGCTCGTCGATGGCGGCTTTGTGCAGGTTCAGCCAGCGGGTCTGGCCGTCGAGGGCCAGGTGCTGCTTGTGCAGGTGTTCGTCGGGCAGGTTGATAAAGCCTTGCAGCAGCTCTTTCCACGGGTCGGCAATGGTGCTCAGGCGCGAGCCGACCACGCGTTGCGCGGCGATTCCGGTGAGCTCTTCCATGGCTTTGTTCCACATGAGGATTTCCTGATCCTTGGCCAGTGAGCAAACGCCCATCGGCAGTTCTTGCAAGGTCTGGCGGTGATAACGGCGCAGGGCATCGAGTTCGGCGGCAAGGCCTGTCAGACGCGAGTGGTAGTCCTCGAGGCGGCTTTCAATGAAGTGGATGTCTTCGGTGACGTAGTTTTCGCCACCGGCCTTGTAAGGCAGGAAGGTCTCGACCATGTCCTGGGCCACGCTCGGGCCCATCAGGCCGGAGAGGTTGGCCTCGATACGGTCACGCAAGCGGCGCAAGGCATAGGGTCGGCGCTCGTCGAAGGGCAGATAAAGGTCGCGCAGGGCTTGCTCGACTTCCTTCTGCGCCGCTTTTGCGCCCAGCGGCTTGGCCAGTTGCGTGGCGAATTCCTGGGGGGAGGCGGCGTGCAGTTCCCGGCGTTGCGGGCGACGCACGTTGTCCACGGCACAGGCCTCGGCGGCGCTGGCCTCTTCGGTGCTGGCGTTGGTGAACAGCGAGATCAGGGTAAACATCAGCACGTTGGCGGCCAGCGAGGCGATGGCCGCCATGTGCCAGCTGGTGTCGTCCAGCACGTAGATCATGTTGAGCAATGGAATATAGAAACCCTGCAGATTACCGACCAACGGCAACAGCATGGTCACCAGCCACACGAGGATCCCCGCGAGCAAACCAGCAATGAAGCCACGGCGGTTGGCGGTCGGCCAATACAGGACCGAGAGCACGCCCGGCAGGAACTGCAAGGTGGCAACGAAAGCGACGATGCCGAGGTTGGCCAGGTCCTGTTCGGCGCCAAGTAGCAGGTAGAAACCGTAGCCGGCCATGATGATCGCGACGATCAGCGCCCGGCGGGTCCACTTCAGCCAGCGGTAGATATTGCCTTCGGCCGGTGGTTGATACAGCGGCAGCACCAGGTGGTTCAAGGCCATGCCCGACAGTGCCAGGGTGGTGACGATGATCAGGCCGCTGGCCGCCGACAAGCCGCCGACATACGCCAGCAAGGCCAGCGCCTTGTTGTTGGCTGCGATACCGATACCCAGGGTGAAGTATTCGGGGTTGGTGGTGGCGCCGAGCTTCAAGCCGGCCCAGAGAATCAGCGGCACCGCCAGGCTCATCAACAACAGGAACAGCGGCAGGCCCCAGCTCGCACTGACCAGCGAACGCGGGTTTAGGTTTTCGGTGAACGTCATGTGATACATGTGCGGCATCACAATCGCCGAGGCGAAGAACACCAGCAGCAGGGTGCGCCACGGGCCTTCCTGCAACGGCGTGTGCAGGGCGGCGAGGGCAGTCTGGTTTTGCAGCAGCCACAGCTCAAGCTGTTGCGGGCCGTCGAACACGCCGTACAGCGCATACAGCCCGACGCCGCCGAGGGCGATCAACTTGATCACCGATTCGAAGGCGATCGCGAACACCAGGCCTTCGTGCTTTTCCCGGGTGGCGATGTGGCGCGAGCCAAAGAAAATCGTGAACAGCGTAATCAGGGCGCAGAAACTCAGGGCCACGCGATGCTGGACCGGTTCTCGGGTGAGGATGCCGATGGAGTCGGCGACCGCCTGAATCTGCAAGGCCAGCAATGGCAGCACGCCAACCAGCATGAAGATTGTGGTCAGTGCACCGGCCCAGGTGCTGCGAAAGCGGAAGGCAAACAGGTCGGCCAACGACGACAGCTGATAGGTGCGGGTGATCTTCAGGATCGGGTAGAGCAAAACCGGCGCCAGCAGAAACGCCCCGGAGACCCCCAGGTAACTGGACAGAAACCCATAGCCGTACTGGTAGGCCAGGCCCACGGTGCCGTAAAACGCCCAGGCACTGGCGTAGACGCCCAGTGACAGGGTGTAGGTCAGCGGATGGCGAATGATCGCCCGAGGGATCATGCCCCGTTCACTGACCCAGGCCACGCCGAACAGTACCGCCAGGTAGGCGGCGCTGATCAGGATCATCTGGGTCAGGCTAAAGCTCATCGGCATCTTTTTGGCTCTGCAGGATGAAGGTCACGACGATCAGGATCAGCCAGAGCAGATAGGGGCGATACCAGGCGCCAGTGGCGTCGATCCACCAATCCATGATGGCCGGGGAAAACAGGTAAATCCCCACTACCAAAAGCAGGACCAAGCGATAGATGTACATCCCGGCCTCTCTTTTTTATGCGCGTGCCCGAAAACGTGCGGCGATGGTAACGGATGGGCGCGCCACTGCAAGTGCGATCACGAGAGCGCTGCCTCGGGCAGGCTCAGTGTGCGCGGGATCAGCGAGGCGTCCCAGTGGGCAATGCCCCAGTTCAGCACTTCCCGTGGCGTGGCGTACGTCAGTTCGGTGGCCGGGTTCTGTCCCAGTGCGCGCAGCGCTCGCAGCAACAGCGGCGTTGCCTGATCCTCGGTCAATGGCGGCGAACGGTAGGACTTGCCGAGTTTATTGCCATCGGGCTGGGTAATCAGCGGGATATGCAGATAACGCGGTTGCGGCAGGCCGAGCAATTCTTGCAGGTAGAGCTGGCGAGGCGTGGAGTCAAGCAAGTCGGCTCCACGCACGATATCGGTGATGCCTTGCCACGCATCGTCCAGGACCACGGCCAGTTGATAGGCGTAAAGGCCGTCGCGACGGCGGATCACGAAATCGCCGACTTCCCGCCCCAGGTGCTGGCGGTATTGGCCCTGCACCCTGTCGACAAAGTGATATTCCAGCTCCGGCACGCGCAGGCGTATGGCCGCGTCATCGGTCCCATGACCGGCATTGCGACACAGCCCCGGGTAAATGCCGTGATACGGCTCCAGCTGTTTGCGCGAGCAGGTACACGCGTACGCCAAGCCGTGATTGAACAGGCGATTGAGCACCTCGACGTAGGCATCGTGCCGCTCGCTTTGGCGAACCAGTTCGCCGTCCCATTCAAAGCCGTAGCTTTCCAGCGCCTTGAGAATCGCCGCTTGGGCGCCGGGTTCTTCGCGGGGCGGATCAAGGTCTTCCATGCGCATCAGCCAGCGACCGCCCACCGAGCGTGCATCGAGATAAGACGCCAGCGCGGCGACCAGCGAGCCGAAGTGCAGGTGGCCACTGGGGGTAGGGGCGAAGCGCCCGATGTACGTGGGGGAGGCGGTGGTCATGAATGCAATGTCACTCGTTCCGGGCTTGCATCAGGCACGTGTGGGAGCGAGCCTGCTCGCGAAAGCGGTGTGTCAGCCAGCATCAATGTCGAAGTGATGGCCCCTTCGCGAGCAGGCTCTCCCACATCGTGTTGCCGAGGTGAATCCTGAAAACAAAAACGGAGCGTTCGCACGCTCCGTTCTTCGTTCAAGTCGCGACTACTTGCCGACTTGCTTTTCCTTGATTTCCGCCAGGGTCTTGCAGTCGATGCACAGGTCGGCGGTCGGGCGCGCTTCGAGGCGCTTGACGCCAATCTCGATGCCGCAGGATTCGCACCAGCCGTACTCTTCGTCTTCGATCAGTTGAAGGGTCTTGTCAATCTTCTTGATCAGCTTGCGTTCACGGTCGCGGGCACGCAGTTCGAGGGCGAACTCCTCTTCCTGGCTGGCACGATCGGCCGGGTCAGGGAAGTTGGCCGCTTCGTCCTTCATGTGGTCCACGGTCTTGTCGACGCCTTCCATCAGCTCTTTTTTCCACTGATTCAGAACCTTGGTGAAGTGCTTGCGCATGGGCTCGCCCATGTACTCTTCGCCGGCTTTCTGAACATAGGGCTCGAAGCCGCTGATCGTCTGGTTTTGCTGCTTTGCTTGGGTGGACATGAAATAGACCGCCTCTACTCTTGTAATCCATCTGCGCAGGATTGCTCCATCACCGACACCTGCCGGCCCTGCGGCTGCAAGCGGGCGAACTTACCAGATCAACTCGGGCCGCGCTACTCCCGGATGTCGAGCTCGCGGCCCATGGTGCTTGCCAATGATGACAAAGCGTTGTCTGGTGGTGCCTGGGCCCTGCTCAATTAATGATTTTAGTCAAACCTTGCGCAAACGTCCGAGTCGTTTGTGTCGGGGCTTGTAAGGGGTGTGACCGCTTTAGGTTCTCGCTCGTTCCTGCGCTTGGGTAGAATCGGTTTTTTTCTCGTGGAAGGAAGGCCAATGGCTCACTCATACAGTGCCCGCAGCCGCGCAATCGAACCGTTCCATGTCATGGCGCTGTTGGCGCGGGCCAACGAATTGCAGGCGGCTGGCCACGATGTGATCCACCTCGAAATCGGTGAGCCGGACTTCACCACGGCCGAGCCGATCATTCAGGCCGGCCAGGCGGCGTTGGCGTCCGGCAAGACCCGCTACACCGCCGCCCGTGGCATTCCTGAGCTACGTGAGGCCATTTCGGGCTTTTATCAGCAGCGATATGGCTTGAACATCGAACCGCGGCGCATTCTCATCACGCCCGGTGGTTCCGGTGCGTTGCTGTTGGTCAGTGCGTTGCTGGTAGACCCGGGCAAGCACTGGTTGCTGGCGGACCCGGGTTACCCGTGTAACCGGCATTTCCTGCGACTGGTCGAAGGCGCGGCGCAACTGGTACCGGTCGGTCCCGATGTGCGTTATCAGCTGACGCCTGGCCTGATCGCACGTCATTGGGACCACGACAGCGTCGGCGCACTGGTTGCGTCGCCGGCCAATCCGACCGGCACGATCCTGACCCGCGAGGAGTTGGCAAAGTTGTCTGCCGCGATCAAGGAGCGTCACGGTCATCTGGTCGTCGACGAGATCTATCATGGCCTGACCTACGGCACCGACGCGGCCAGCGTGCTGGAGGTCGACGACAGTGCGTTCGTGCTCAACAGTTTTTCAAAATACTTCGGCATGACCGGCTGGCGCCTGGGCTGGCTGGTGGCCCCCGAGGGGGCGGTCGGCGAACTGGAAAAGCTCGCGCAGAATCTCTACATCAGCGCGCCGAGCATGGCTCAGCATGCGGCATTGGCCTGTTTCGAACCGGCGACCATCAGCATTCTGGAAGAGCGTCGTGCGGAGTTTGGCCGTCGCCGCGACTTCCTGCTGCCGGCCTTGCGCGAGCTGGGTTTCGGTATCGCCGTGGAGCCGGAAGGGGCGTTCTACCTGTACGCGGATATCAGCAAATTCGGCGGCGATGCCTTCGCGTTCTGCAAGCATTTCCTCGAAACCGAACACGTGGCCTTTACACCCGGGCTGGATTTCGGGCGGTATCAGGCCGGGCATCATGTGCGGTTTGCCTATACGCAGAACCTTCAGCGCTTGCAGGAAGCGGTCGAGCGTATCGGGCGTGGGTTGAAGAGCTGGCAAGGCTGATGCGTTTTCATCCTCCCCTCGAAGAAGGTCGCCTCATTCGTCGCTACAAACGTTTTCTCGCCGATATCGAAACCGTTAGCGGCGAATTGCTGACCATTCACTGCCCGAACACCGGTTCGATGCTCAATTGCCAGGTGGAAGGCGGGCAGGTCTGGTTCAGCCGCTCCAACGACCCGAAGCGCAAGTTGCCGGGTACCTGGGAGGTCGGTGAAACCCCACAAGGGCGGCTGTTTTGCGTAAACACCGCCCGGGCCAATGGTTTGATCGAAGAGGCGCTGCGGGCAGGCGTCATCGCCGAACTGAACGGCTTCACCGGGCTCAAGCGTGAAGTGGCGTACGGTCAGGAAAGCAGTCGTATCGATTTTCGCCTGGATTACCCCGACGGGCCGGCCTACGTCGAAGTCAAAAGCGTGACCCTGGGCTTCGACGGTACGGCGGTGGCGGCGTTTCCCGATGCCGTCACCCAGCGTGGCGCCAAGCATCTGCGTGAGCTGGCTCACCTGGCGAGGGACGGTATTCGTGCGGTGCAGTTGTACTGTGTTTGCCTGAGCGATATCGAGGCGGTGCGCCCGGCGCAGGAAATCGATGCGGTTTATGCACAGGCGCTGCGTGAGGCTATCGCCTGTGGGGTCGAGGTATTGGCTTACGGTGTGCGTTTGAGCCACGAAGAGATGGTGGTCGACCGGCGTCTTGACGTGTTGCCGGGTGGCTAATGGCCGATCCAGATCCCTTGTTCATCCTCGCGGCAGGTCACGCTCCTCAAGAATTGCCCCGCGCAAGGGCCGGCGACGCATTCTCCGTCCTCGATCAGGAACAGTGCGCCATGGGTGGCGCACTGGATCAGGCTGTTGCTGGGGTCGAGAAACTGGTCGGGATGCCACTCCAGGGCGACGCCCCGGTGCGGGCAGCGATTGATGTAGGCGTAAACCTGCCCGTTACGGCGCACCGCAAAGTACTTCTGGCCATCGACCTCGAAACCGCGGCTGCTGTCGTTGGCCAGCTCGGCGCCTGCGCAAAGCAACTTCATGTCTATCCTCAGTCCCGCCGCTCGTGACCGGATATGTCCGAGCTTGACGGTTAAATGCTAACAATTATCAAATGGCTGTCTTGCTTGCCTAGGCAGGTGCCATCTGGCCGAGGATACTTGGCCTGATCCTTTCGCGCCCGGGAAACCTCTCAAAGGAAGCTGTTTATGCGCCTGCCTGTCCGCGTTGTCGTGTTCTGTATAGGACTTATCACCAGCGCTTGCGCTTCGGCGGACGAGTTGCCGCAGCGATGGGTCAGCGCTGGCGGTGCGTTATCCGAGTGGGTCTGTGCGCTGGGGGGAGAATCGAAACTGGTGGGCGTCGACACGACCAGCCAGCACCCCACTTCGCTGAAATCCTTGCCGAGCATTGGCTATCAGCGGCAATTGTCGGCAGAGGGAATCTTGAGCTTGCGCCCACAGATATTGGTCGGCACCGAAGAAATGGGCCCGCCGCCGGTGCTTGCACAAATCCGTAACGCTGGCGTGCAGGTCGAACTGTTCTCGGCTCAACCCGATCTGCCGACGTTGCAGGGCAATCTGCAGCATTTGGGCAAGCTGTTGGGAGCCGAATCTCGAGCCACGCAAATGATCACCACTTATCAACAGCAACTCGAAGCGCAGAAAATTCGCGTCACCAAGGCCCAACTGAAACAAAAGTCCCCAGGCGTCTTGTTGCTGCTGGGGCATGCGGGCGGTAAACCGCTGATCGCCGGGAAGGACACGGCCGCCGACTGGATGCTCCAACAGGCCGGAGGACACAACCTGGCGACCCACAGTGGTTACAAACCCTTCTCCAACGAGTCGCTGGTCAGTCTGGATCCCGATGTGCTGGTGTTTGCCGATCGGGCGTTGGCGGGCGATGCCGCACGCGCGGCGTTGTTCAAGGAAAACCCGATTCTGAGCTCGACCCGTGCGGCCAGGGACGGGCGGGTGATTGAGCTTGATCCCACGCTTTTGGTGGGCGGATTGGGACCGCGATTGCCGCAAAGCCTCAAGCGACTGTCTGATGGATTTTTTCCCGCAGCCGTCGATCAATGATTCGACTTCCACAGGCAAAAAAAGACCCGGCAAGAGCCGGGTCAAATAACCGTGATTAGCCTGATGAGGAGATAATCTGAGAGTCCGAACCAAGGGCTTTCCAGAAAATCGACCAGTCTCGCGACCAGTTGTGATAATCATATCGATTCTCATTACCAAGTCAACCGCTGTTTTTTGATTTCTTTGCGTTTTCCCGGATTAGCGCCAGCAGACTCCGTAATCATTGGGTTTCAGGTTGCATGACATGAAAAATATTGACCGTTTCAGATCTTGTGCCGTGAAGAAATCGCTTCCAGTTGCTTGTTCAGCGCTTCCTTGCGTTCGGCGGGAATGTCATTCCAGTGAACATCCATCAGGGCGCCTTCAATCGCGTACAACAACACCTTGGACGCCCGGAAGCCGCGCGTGCGCACGGCCCGATAGGCATCCACCGCCCCGAGGCGACGCAAGTCCGACGCGCTATGGATGCCCACGGCATGCAGCCACTGCGCTGATGTCTTGCCAAGATTCTTCAGGTGTTGCAGTTCATCATTCATCAAGCCTCCTTGCGATGGCCGAATGGAGAGCGTGGGCAAGCTTCTGAGGAGTGTAGCCATCAGTAGGAAAAGCGTGATTGTTTGGTCGTTTTTGGCGCAAAAGCTTCTAAGCGGCACGGATTCGAAGTGGGAGAAGTTCGCGGGCCTGGTAGGAAAGGGCGGGGGATCAGGGGGCGAACGCTGTCGCAGCCCAGCGCAACCGTGAGGCGCTGGGCCGTTCAGTCATCGAGATCGATCAGCGGGTGCGATAGCGCAGGCGCGTACCGAAATTCATCGACATCAGGATTTCGTCGGCACTCAGTTCCACGGGAAAGTAGGCGCCAGAGATTTGCGCATGGGACAGGCTCGCGCCTTCCAGGTTGGCTTTGCGAAAATCGATTCCGCGCAAGTCGGCTGAACGGAAATAGGCATCGCCGAAATCCACACCCTCGGCATTCAGTTCGCGCAAATCCAGGCCGCGGAAATCACCACCGACCATATCGATGGCGCCATCCTTGGGGCGCTCACTGTTGAAGCCTCTGATGTCGTCTTTGTGCAGCAGGGCATAAAGCGGTGTGTCGAGAAGTTTCGGTTGGCTCATGTCGCGTCACCTGTTGGTTTTATGACGCCAGTATAGTGCCACTATTTGGCAGTCGTGAAGCCAGCGAGGGCTTCACGACTGAAATAGTTTTTACAGGCCAGGCAGGCGCTGGCGAATCTGCGCGACAACCGTGTCCAGGGTCCCGCTTTCGTTGGTCTGTACGCGTTTGCTGCAGAGGATTTCCGCTGGCGTCAGTGCTTCACGGCTGGCTTGCTGGGCTTCGATCACGGCCAGGGTGGCGTCCGACGGGTCTTTCTTGTCGGCCTGGCGCGTGGCCAGCCAGCTTTCGATCACAGCCTGGGGTGCGTTGCAGTCGAGGATCAGGAACGGTGCGCCTCTGGCCTCGGCTACTTTTGCCGCGTTGTCACGCTGGTCGCGCTTGAGGTAAGTGGCGTCGACCACCACCGGGAAGCCGGCGCGCAGAGTGATGTCGGCGACTTCGTGCAGGCGGGCGTAGGTCGCGGTGCTGGCGTCGGCGCTATATATGCCGGCCTGCACGTCATTGGCGACGGTCTGCTCGCCGAACAGGCGCTTGCGCTCGACATCGGAGCGCAGGCGGATGGCGCCCAGGGCTTCGACCAGGCGCATGGCGACATGACTTTTGCCGACAGCCGAAACACCGTGGGTAATGGCCATGAAGCGCGAAGGGATGGTGCTGTAGCTTTCCGCCAGGTTCGCGTAGTTGCGGTATTGGCGCAGGGTGGTGGCGCGCTGCACCGCAGTGGCGTCGGCCGGCATGCTGAACAGCGCCACCTTGGCGCGCACCAGTGCGCGGTAGGCTTTATAAAAGTTCAGCAGTTCGAGGCCGCGATAGTCGCCGGTCAGCTCCAGGTACTGGCTGATGAAGCGACGCGCCAGGCACTTCAAGCCACGGTCTTCCAGGTCCATCGCGAGGAAGCCGGTATCGGCATACACGTCGGTAAAGCGAAACGGTTCGTTGAATTCGATGCAGTCGAAGATCACCACCTTGCCGTCGATCACGGTGGCGTTGCCCAGGTGGATGTCACCGTGGCATTCGCGAATGAAGCCTTCGGCCTTGCGCTCGGCGAACAGTGGCTTGAGGCGGTCGAAGCTGCTTTCGGCCCAGGCTTGCAGGGCGTCGAGCTGCAGCAGGTCGGCCTTGTCGCTGAGGAACGGGCGGATTTGTTCGAAGTTCTGCCGCACCGGCGCCATGACGCTGTCCGGGGTCCCGGCATCGTGCTCGGCCGGGACTTTCGGTGCCTCGAGGTGGAAACGGGCGATTTGCTCGGCCATCTCATCGATGTGCGCAGTGGTCAGCTCGCCGTTGGCTTGCAGGGTGCTGAGTAAACCGTTCTGCGGGAATTGACGCATCTTCAATATGTACTCGATCGCCGGGCCTTCGCCGCTCAGTTGCGGCGCTTCGGCGCTGCCGGTGACGGGCAGCACTTCGAGGTACAGGTCGTCCGTCAGGCGTTGGTTCAGGCGCAGTTCTTCAGCGCAAAAATGTGCGCGAGCCTCGAGGCCGGTAAAGTCGAGAAAGCCGAAATTGACTGGCTTCTTCACTTTATAGGCGAAGGGGCCGGTGAGGATGACCCAGGAAATATGGGTTTCGATGACCTGGAATCCGTCCACCGGGTGCGGGTAGAGGGCAGGGTTTTGCAGGGCAGCGATCAGGGTCTGGCTCACGGGCGATCCTTCAGAGTCTGGAAAATCAAGGCCGTCATTATGGCTGCAAGTCCGCCTGACGCAAACCTCGGCGCGCGCCTGTTGAGTATGAATAAAGTGCGTATAATCCGCCGCCATGACTCGTACTCGAACTCCCCGTACCCCAAAAAAACCAGCCTCCAAGGGCCTGCGCCCGTGGTTGGGCTGGGCCATTAAACTCAGTCTCGTCGGCCTGGTAGTGCTGGCCGGATTTGCCGTTTACCTGGATGCCATCGTCCAGGAAAAGTTCTCCGGCAAGCGCTGGACCATTCCGGCCAAGGTCTACGCGCGCCCGCTCGAGCTGTTCGTCGGCCAAAAGCTGAGCCGGGATGATTTCCTGACCGAGCTCGATGCCTTGGGCTATCGCCGCGAAAGCGTGGCCAATGGGCCGGGCGCTGCGTCGGTCAACGGCAATACCGTTGATCTGAACACCCGGGGTTTCCAGTTCTATGAAGGCATGGAGCAAGCGCAACCGGTGCGGGTGCGATTCTCCGGCGACTACGTGGCCGAATTGTCCGGCGCCAAGGGCTCGAAACTGTCGGTGGTGCGCCTGGAGCCGCTGCTGATTGGCGGCCTGTACCCGAAAAACCTCGAAGACCGGATCCTGATCAAGATCGATCAGGTGCCGCCGTACCTGCTGGAAACGCTGGTGGCGGTCGAGGACCGTGATTATTACCATCACTTCGGAGTTTCGCCGAAGTCGATCGCCCGGGCCATTTGGGTCAACGGTTCGTCCGGCCGCATGCGGCAGGGCGGCAGTACCCTGACTCAACAGTTGGTGAAAAACTTCTACCTGACCAACGAGCGCAGCCTGAGCCGCAAGCTCACCGAAGCGATGATGGCGTTGCTACTGGAACTGCATTACGACAAACGCGAGATTCTTGAGGCTTACCTCAACGAAGTGTTTATCGGGCAGGACGGTCAGCGTGCGGTGCATGGTTTTGGTCTGGCGAGCCAGTTCTTCTTCAGCCAGCCGCTGGCCGAACTCAAGCTGCATCAAGTCGCGCTGCTGGTGGGCATGGTCAAGGGGCCTTCTTCCTATAACCCGCGCCGTTATCCGGAGCGCGCCCTCGAGCGGCGTAACCTGGTACTCGATGTGCTGCAGGAGCAGGGCGTCGCGACGGCCGAGCAGGTTGAAGCGGCGAAGAAAATGCCGCTGGGCGTGACAAAGCGCGGCAGTCTGGCCGACAGTTCGTTCCCCGGCTTCCTCGACCTGGTCAAGCGTCAACTGCGCGAAGACTATCGCGACGAAGACTTGACCGAAGAAGGGCTGCGCATCTTCACCAGTTTCGATCCGATCCTGCAGATGAAGGCTGAAGCCTCGGTCAATGACACCTTCAAGCGCCTGGCGGGGCGCAAGGGTTCCGAAGACGTCGAAGCGGCCATGGTCGTGACCAACCCGGAAACCGGCGAAGTACAAGCGATGATCGGCAGTCGCCAGGCCAGTTTTGCCGGGTTCAACCGGGCGCTGGACGCGGTGCGGCCCGTCGGCTCGCTGATCAAGCCGGCGGTCTACCTGACCGCGCTGGAGAAACCGAGCCAGTACACGTTGACCAGTTGGCTGTCGGACGAGGCTTTTTCGGTCAAGGGTGCCGATGGCCAGGTCTGGAAACCGCAGAACTATGATCGTCGTTCTCACGGCACCGTCTTCCTTTATCAGGGCCTGGCGCATTCCTACAACCTGTCGACCGCGCGTCTGGGTCTGGCCGTCGGTGTGCCGAACGTCCTGAAGACGCTGGGTCGCCTGGGGGTAACACGTGAGTTCCCGGCCTTCCCGTCGATGTTGCTCGGCGCAGGCGGCATGACGCCGATTGAAGTGGCGACCATGTACCAGACCCTCGCCAACGGCGGCTTCAACACGCCGATGCGCGGTATTCGCAGCGTGCTGACCGCTGAAGGCGAGCCGCTCAAGCGTTATCCGTTCCAGATCCAGCAGCGTTTCGATCCGGCCTCGATCTACCTGATCCAGAGCGCCATGCAGCGCGTGATGCGCGAAGGTACGGGCAGCTCGGTGTACAACGTGTTGCCCAAGACCCTGACGCTGGCGGGTAAAACCGGTACCAGTAACGACTCGCGGGACAGTTGGTTCGCCGGGTTCAGTCAGGACTTGCTGGCGGTGGTCTGGCTCGGGCGCGATGACAACGGTAAGACGCCATTCACTGGCGCCACGGGTGCCTTGCAGGTCTGGACCAGTTTCATGCGCAAGGCCGATCCGCTGCCGCTGGACATGCCGCAACCGGATAACATTGTTCAGGCCTGGGTCGATTCCCGCACCGGGCAAGGCTCCGAGGCGAGTTGCCCGGGTGCCGTGCAGATGCCGTATATTCGCGGCAGCGAACCACCACCCGGTACCGCGTGCGCTGGCGAAAGCCCGGCCTCGGGAGAATCGGTGATGGATTGGGTCAAAGGCTGGATGAATTAAGCGAAGAGGGTTTTAAGTGAACAAGTGGTTGATTCCAGCGGTTGCCGCCGTAGCTTTGCTCAGCGGTTGCTCCACCGTACAACGTGGCTCGATCCCGGTAGAGGACGCCGGCACCGCCGTGTCCAACAGCGAGCGGATCACGGCCAATGGCGGATTCCGCAAGACGACGGTCAAGCGTCCGGTGCAGGGCCAGTCCCAGACCCAGGCGATTCCGCAGGGTGACACGGGGGTGGTGGTGATGGTGCCAGGCGCGGCGACGACGTCTACACCGATCAGCGCCACACCGATCACGCCGGGTCCGATCGATACGTCGCCGGTGCAGTCGGCGCCGATCAATCAGGGCAGCTACAGCATGCCGTCGACGCCAAGCGGGATTCCGTCGGCCAGTTCGGGTGGCTTGTCGGCCGATGAGCAATTGGATGGGCCCGTGCTGGCGCTGTTGACCACCGCGCAACAGCAACAGGCGAGCGGCGATCTTAACGGTGCTTCCTCCAGCCTCGAGCGCGCCCAGCGCGTGGCGCCGCGTGAACCGCAGGTGCTTTACCGCTTGGCCCAGGTGCGCATGGCCCAAGGCGATGCGGCCCAGGCCGAGCAGTTCGCCCGACGCGGGCTGACCTTCGCCAGCGGGCGTCCGGCGCTTCAGGCCAACCTCTGGGAGCTGATTGCCCAGGCACGTGAAAAACAGGGCGACGCCCAGGGCGCAGCACTGGCGCGTCAGAAGGCCAAGGTAACGCTGTGATGGACGCACGTTTCCCGAAAATTGCCGATCAACTGCTGTTGATCGAGCGCGAATTGCGGTTGCAGGGGTGGTGGGATGAAGTCCCGCCGTCCGCTCAGGCGCTGTCCAGTGTCGAGCCTTTTTCGGTCGATACCCTGGACTTTGAGCAATGGCTGCAATGGATCTTCCTGCCCCGCATGAAAATAATCCTGGAGCAGGATTTGCCACTGCCCAATGCCTCGGGTATCCAGGAAATGGCCGAAATGGTCTTTGCTGGACGCAACGTTCAGGGTAAGGATCGTCAACTGCAAGTATTGCTCAAAGAGTTTGATCAACTGATCACCGTCTCTCGCTGAGCCAGATGCTGCCAGCGTTTGCTGGCGGTAATCCCCCTTCGCTTTCCGTACGTTGCTGGCTGATGCTGCGCAAGTGCGTGCGCGTGCCAATTCTTTGCCAAAACTTGCGCAATTTAAGCTCACACGGCGGGGAATTACGGGTTTTTTCTTGCGTTCTCATGCGCTTAGTAGAATAAAGCGCACAGACGACTTGACTTGCGAAGGGCGAAACAGAAGAATCCAAAGTCCGCTGTACAGGGACTGCCAGAAGCAGACCCTCTCAGCAGATCATGAGGCGCCTATCCGCGTCGACCTGTTACACCCGCAACGCGTTACCTCGCGCTGGGTGGGAAAGGCCCGCAATACTTGGGACGATCCCAATACTTGCTCAGTCAGTGCTGACGTAGTCGGCGACCACCGTCGCTCATGCTCTGCTGAGAAGTAAACCTATTAAGACCCGTCCCATTTTTGTGGGCGGTATTCTGGCGTTTAGAGGTGAGCAACGTGGAGCTTTTATCTGGCGGTGAGATGCTCGTCCGCTTTTTGCGCGACGAAGGCGTCAAATATATCTACGGGTACCCGGGTGGTGCTCTTCTTCATGTCTACGATGCCCTGTTCAAAGAACCGGAAGTGACCCACATCCTGGTTCGTCACGAGCAAGCGGCGACCCATATGGCTGACGGCTATGCCCGTGCCACCGGTAAAGCCGGCGTGGTACTGGTGACTTCCGGTCCTGGCGCAACAAACGCCATCACCGGTATCGCCACTGCCTACATGGACTCCATTCCGATGGTGATCATTTCCGGTCAGGTGCCAAGCACCATGGTCGGCACCGATGCGTTCCAGGAAACCGACATGATCGGTATCTCCCGGCCGATCGTGAAGCACAGCTTCATGATCAAGCACGCCTCGGAAATCCCGGAAGTCATGAAGAAGGCTTTCTACCTGGCGCAATCCGGTCGTCCTGGCCCGGTCGTTGTCGATATCCCGAAAGACATGACCAACCCGGCCGAGAAGTTCGAATACGTCTTCCCGAAAAAAGCCAAGCTGCGTTCCTACAGCCCGGCTGTTCGTGGTCACTCCGGTCAAATCCGCAAGGCAGCAGAAATGCTCCTGGCGGCCAAGCGCCCTGTGCTGTACTCGGGCGGCGGCGTGATCCTCGGCGGTGGTTCCGCACCACTGACTGAACTTGCGAAAATGCTCAACCTGCCCGTGACCAATACCCTGATGGGGCTCGGCGCCTACCCTGGCACCGACCGTCAGTTCATTGGCATGCTCGGCATGCACGGCAGCTACACCGCCAACTTGGCGATGCACCATGCTGACGTGATCCTCGCTGTCGGTGCACGCTTCGACGACCGTGTCATCAACGGCCCGTCCAAGTTCTGCCCGAACGCCAAGATCATCCACATCGACATCGACCCGGCTTCGATTTCCAAGACCATCAAGGCCGACGTGCCAATCGTTGGTCCGGTCGAGAGCGTCCTGACCGAAATGGTCGCGATCCTCAAGGAAATCGGCGAGACCCCGAACAAGGAGTCCGTGGCCAGTTGGTGGAAGCAGGTTGATGAGTGGCGCGGTGATCGCGGCCTGTTCCCTTATGACAAGGGCGACGGCAGCAAGATCAAGCCTCAGACCGTGGTCGAAACCCTGTGCGAAGTGACCAAGGGCGATGCCTTTGTGACCTCCGACGTGGGCCAGCACCAAATGTTCGCGGCGCAGTACTACAAGTTCAACAAGCCGAACCGCTGGATCAACTCCGGTGGCCTGGGCACCATGGGCTTCGGTTTGCCGGCGGCCATGGGCATTGCATTGAGCTTTCCGGATGCCGACGTTGCCTGCGTAACGGGCGAAGGCAGTATCCAGATGAACATCCAGGAACTGTCCACCTGCCTGCAGTACGGTTTGCCGGTGAAGATCGTCATCCTGAACAACGGCGTGCTGGGTATGGTTCGCCAGTGGCAGGACATGAGCTACGGCAGCCGTCACTCGCACTCCTACATGGAATCGTTGCCTGACTTCGTCAAGCTGGCAGAGGCCTATGGTCACGTCGGCATACGCATCACCGAATCGAAAGATTTGAAGTCGAAGATGGAAGAGGCGTTCGCCATGAAAGATCGCCTGGTCGTGATCGATATTTCGGTCGACACCAGCGAGCACGTCTACCCGATGCAAATCAAAGACGGCTCCATGCGCGATATGTGGCTGAGCAAGACGGAGCGTACTTAATCATGCGGCACATTATTTCCTTGCTTCTGGAAAACGAACCCGGCGCGCTGTCTCGCGTGGTTGGCCTGTTCTCGCAGCGTAACTACAACATCGAAAGCCTGACCGTGGCCCCGACTGAAGACCCGACCCTGTCGCGTCTGACGCTGACCACCGTCGGTCACGATGAAGTCATCGAGCAGATCACCAAGAACCTGAACAAGCTGATCGAAGTGGTAAAGCTGGTCGACCTGTCGGAAAGTGCTCACATCGAGCGCGAACTGATGCTGGTCAAGGTCAAGGCCACCGGTGCCCAGCGCGCCGAGATCAAGCGCACTACCGATATTTACCGTGGGCAGATCGTCGATGTCAGCGCCAGCGTGTATACCGTTCAACTGACCGGTACCAGCGACAAGCTCGACAGCTTCATTCAGTCCATTGGCACCGCATCGATTCTGGAAACCGTCCGCAGTGGCGTGACCGGCATTGCCCGCGGCGACAAAGTACTCAGCATCTAAACCAAATTAGCGAATGGCCTGAACGGCCGGATATAGGGGAAATTCATGAAAGTTTTCTACGATAAAGACTGCGACCTGTCGATCATCCAGGGCAAGAAAGTTGCCATCATCGGTTACGGCTCCCAGGGCCACGCTCAAGCGTGCAACCTGAAAGACTCCGGCGTTGACGTTACCGTTGGCCTGCGTAAAGGTTCGGCTACCGTTGCCAAGGCTGAAGCCCACGGCCTGAAAGTGACCGACGTGGCTTCCGCTGTTGCTGCTGCCGACCTGGTCATGATCCTGACCCCGGACGAGTTCCAGTCCTCGCTGTACAAGAACGAAATCGAGCCGAACATCAAGAAAGGCGCCACCCTGGCCTTCTCCCACGGCTTCGCGATCCACTACAACCAGGTTGTGCCGCGTGCTGACCTCGACGTGATCATGATCGCGCCGAAGGCTCCAGGCCACACCGTACGTTCCGAGTTCGTGAAGGGCGGCGGTATTCCTGACCTGATCGCGATCTACCAGGACGCTTCGGGCAACGCCAAGAACGTCGCTTTGTCCTACGCTGCTGGCGTTGGCGGTGGTCGTACCGGCATCATCGAAACCACCTTCAAGGACGAAACCGAAACCGACCTGTTCGGCGAACAAGCCGTTCTGTGCGGTGGTACCGTTGAACTGGTCAAAGCCGGTTTCGAAACCCTGGTTGAAGCTGGCTACGCGCCAGAAATGGCCTACTTCGAGTGCCTGCACGAACTGAAACTGATTGTTGACCTCATGTACGAAGGCGGTATCGCCAACATGAACTACTCAATCTCCAACAACGCCGAATACGGCGAGTACGTGACCGGCCCGGAAGTCATCAACGCCGAATCCCGTCAGGCCATGCGCAACGCCCTGAAACGTATTCAGGACGGCGAATACGCCAAGATGTTCATCAGCGAAGGCGCTACCGGCTATCCTTCGATGACCGCCAAGCGTCGTAACAACGCCGCTCACGGTATCGAAATCATCGGCGAGCAACTGCGCTCCATGATGCCGTGGATCGGTGCCAACAAGATCGTCGACAAAGCCAAAAACTAAGTCACGCTCCTGTACGAAAAACGCGGCTTAGGCCGCGTTTTTTCGTTTGAGAGGCCGGTTCTGGTATAAAGCTGCATCGGTTTGCGGCCGAACCGTCGTCCCAGACACCTGTCCAAACTTTCCACCCCGTTGCAAGGTAATGTCCATGAGCGAACGCCCCGAAGAGCCAAACCAGGCTTCTGACGCCGAAAGCCTGCTGCCCGTCGATGAACATGTCGAAGAGGGCCATGACGCTGAAGGTCGTAAAGTCCGGCATCGTGGTATCTATCTTCTGCCTAATCTGTTCACCACTGCGAACCTGTTCGCAGGGTTCTACTCCATCATCAACTCGATGAGTGCCCAGGCCGCGCTGAGCGCCGGGGACTCAGCCAATGCGAGCAAGTATTTCGCGTTTGCGGCCATCGCGATCTTCGTCGCCATGGTGCTCGATGGCCTGGATGGCCGCGTGGCCCGCATGACCAATACTCAGAGCGCCTTCGGTGCCGAATACGACTCGCTGTCGGACATGGTCGCCTTCGGCGTGGCGCCAGCATTACTGGCCTTTGGCTGGGCATTGGGCGACATGGGCAAGGTCGGCTGGATGGTCGCCTTCATTTATGTAGCCGGTGCGGCTTTGCGTCTTGCGCGCTTTAACACCCAGGTCGGCACGGCGGACAAGCGCTACTTTATCGGTCTGGCCAGCCCTGCGGCGGCCGGTGTGGTGGCGGGTATCGTCTGGGCGTTCAGCGATTACGACATTCCGGGCTCGAAGATGTCCTTCCTGGTTGCGTTGATGGTGGCGGCGGCCGGCATGCTGATGGTCAGCAATATCAAGTACAACAGCTTCAAGGAGCTCGACCTGAAGGGGCGCGTGCCGTTCGTGGCAATTCTGGCTGTGGTGCTGGTGTTCGCCGTGGTATTCAGCGATCCGCCGCGTATCCTGCTGCTGGTGTTTCTCGCCTATGCGGCCTCCGGTCCGGTTCAATACCTGTTACGTCTTCGCCGTAACAAGAGCGCGTAATTTCCCTCATACTCCGCAGTCTATGGGTGCATCTGTCCTCCAAAGCTTCGGAGTAACCATGCTGATCAAAGTCTCCAAAGCGTCCGACTGCCATGAGTCGGACGTGACGCCTGAATCTCTCTATCTATCTCGACGCAATGTGCTCGGTGCAGCTGTGGCCGGTTTGGCCGTTGGCGCTCTGCCGCAATGGGCTCGCGCTGAAGATGCTGCCCGTTACCCGGAAGTCGAGGCCGGCAAGGCGCCTGCCTGGTTCAGCGAAAAGCTCCCGGCTACCCGATGGGGGGCAGTCAGCGTCAAGGATGAGGCGATCACGCCTTTCAAGGATGCGACCCACTACAACAACTTTTATGAGTTCGGCACTGACAAAAGTGATCCGGCTGCCAACGCGGTCGCGTTGAAGACCAAGCCATGGTCTGTGGTGGTGGACGGGGAGGTGGGTAAGCCGGGGCGATATGCACTGGAAGACTTCATGAAACCGTATCAGTTGGAGGAGCGAATCTACCGACTGCGCTGCGTGGAGGCCTGGTCGATGGTCATTCCCTGGATCGGTTTTCCTCTATCCGCGTTGCTCAAGGAAGTGCAGCCGACCTCAAGCGCCAAGTTCATCCGCTTCGAAACCCTGCAAGACCCCAAGGTGATGCCGGGGCAGCGGTCTGGTTTTGCCTTGATTGACTGGCCTTATATAGAAGGGCTGCGACTGGATGAAGCGATGAACCCATTGGCGATACTTGCGGTGGGTATGTACGGACGTGAATTGCCCAATCAAAACGGTGCGCCATTGCGTTTGGTCGTGCCTTGGAAATATGGCTTCAAGAGCGTCAAGTCCATCGTGCGTATCAGCCTCGTCAGCGAACAGCCGAAAACTACGTGGCAGAGCATTGCTTCAGATGAATACGGCTTTTATGCGAACGTGAATCCTACGGTTGACCATCCCCGCTGGACCCAGGCTCGTGAGCGGCGCCTGCCGAGCAGTCTGTTCAAGCCCAATGTGCGCGACACGCAAATGTTCAACGGTTATTCAGAGGAAGTCGCCTCGCTCTATACAGGGCTCGATCTACGGAAGAATTACTGATGCGATATCCGCTTTGGCGCATAGGTGTTTTTGTGGCGACGATGGTGTGGCCGCTATTTTGGTTGTACCTGGCCTGGGCGGATTTGCTTGGGCCGGATCCGGGCAAGGTTCTGGTTGATCGCCTGGGGCTGGGCACGCTTGTCCTGTTGCTCATTACATTG